>NZ_JABVBA010000019.1:0-13427 GCF_013371425.1 Anaerococcus faecalis | reverse complement strand
GATTAATTGTAAAATGTAATTGGGTCATTTGATACCTCCTAGTTTAGTTTTGGCTTGTTAAAAACATTGTACTAGTTTAGGTTTCAAATGACCTTTTTCTTTTTACACAATTATACGGACTCTATCTCAATTTTTATTTTCAAAATTTTATATTAAATTTTCTGTTTTAAGAACTTCTCCATATAGTGGAAAAATTTCATTTATTACAAACTCATGTTGTTTCTCTTTTGGAGCTGATATTGCATCTTCAACAAAATATATCTTGTAGTTTAGTTGATATCCATCTCTTGCAGCTGTATCTATACCTATATGGGTAGAAACTCCTGCAAAAACAAGATTTTCTACATTATGACGTCTTAATTCTAAGTCCAAGTCTGTTCCGAAAAAAGCACTAAAACCTCTTTTTGTAACGAGATAATCGTTTTGTTTGAAATCTAATCTATTATCAATTTGATCAAAACTTTCTTTTAAATCTGAAAGAGATCGTAAGTTCTTATCTGCAGGTAAAATGTCTATATTATCTATAAAAGCAGTTCTAACAAAGGCTATAAAGCCATTTTCTTTTCTGAATTTTTTTATCAAATTGTTAGTATTTGCAATAATTTGTTCTGCCTTATGAGGTTTTAAGTCAACAGCAGTTACTCCTTTTTGCAAATCTATTAATATTAAAGCACTTTTTGAAATATCCATTTTAGTATTCTCCTTCTTAAATAAATTGTAAATAAATGTTCTTTATTTCTTCTTCTAAACAGAACTATACCTGTTTTTTGTTTTGATTTTCAACAAAATATAATAAATTGAAAAAAATTTTTTAATCAGTATAATATTTAAAATAGAATATTATAATTAAAATCATAAAGTATTGTAAAAATCGGATATTTGTTCATTAAAAAAGTTGAGATGTATTAATATTTTAGTAATTGTGCAAGTACTTTAGCGTCTATTTTTATTGTAGTATGTAAGACTATGAGTGAAACTTGATGTGGCTGATAAGTAAGAAAATTATAGATGTATAAAAATTATCGTTTTGCTGCATTAAGAAATAAACTAAATAAAGGAAAAAATGTAAGATTAAATGATTCGTTAATAAAGAATTTAATTTTAGTATTTAAACAGTGAAAGGAGTTTCATATGAAAATTAGTGCCGCTCAAGCTTTGTTAAAAGAATTGGAACGTTGGGGAATTGATCATATTTATGGTATACCTGGAAGTTCTTTAAATGGAATGATGGATGCACTTGAAAAAGAAAAAGATAAGATAAGCTATATACAAGTAAGGCAAGAAGGAGCAGGTGCTATGGCAGCTACTGCTGATTATAAATTTTCTCATAAAATAGGGGTAGCATTCGGTTCAGGCGGGCCTGGTGCTAGCAATATGCTTAATGGACTTTATGATGCAAAGCTTGATAGAGTTCCTATGCTTGCTCTTGTAGCCCAAGGAGATTCTACTTTACAAAATACAAGTGGTTTTCAAGAAACAGAAGTTTTACCTTTGTATGAAAATGTAGGTATCTACAATAGGAAAGCTATGAATGCTAAATCTATTCCTTATATGGTAGAAGATGCAATTAGGGCAGCTTATGAATATAAGGGACCAGCTGTTATAATTTTGCACAATGATTTTATGGAGGAGAAAATTAAATATAAACCACTAAGAACTCCGTTAAATGAATTTCAATCACCTCATTATCCAATAAAGGATGAGCAAATTGACGAGGTTGTTGATTCTCTGTTAAAGGCGGAAAATCCTGTTTTATATCTTGGAGAAGGGGTTAGAGGATATAGAGATTTGGCTGTTGCAGTTTCAGAAAAATTTAATTTACCTACTTTATCATCAGCTCTTTCTACTGGGAATTCTTTCCCAAGTGAGCATAAAAATTATCTTGGTGCTTTTGGTAGACTCGGAACAAAGCCTGCTTTTGAAATAATGCAAAATACTGATTTAGTTTTATATGTTGGTTCAAATTTTCCGTTTGCCAGATATTGGAATAAATCTATAAAATTCATTCAAGTTAATAATTCATATAGAGATTTGGGTAGACAAATGCCTTCAGATTTGTCAATCTTAGCAGACAGTGGAGATTTCTTGAATGCTTTATTAGATAGAAAAGAAACAAGAAAAGAAAGCAAATTTTTACTTGCTGCAAGAGAAAATATGAAAAATTGGAGAGATTGGCTAAGGCAAATTGCTGATAGCGAAGCACCACATTTACTTGGGGAAACAGTAATGCTTGCTATAAAGGATAAACTAGCTAAGGATGATTCCTTGTTTGCTCTTGATGTAGGAAATAATAAGGCTCATGCTATAAGAAATTTACCTTTTAATGAGAACCAAAAGATGATTATGAGCGGTAGATTCGCTACTTTAGGTTATGGTCTACCAGGAGGTATTGCAGGAAAAATTTCATATCCTGATAGGGAAGTTTTCACTATTCAAGGAGATGGTGGCTATGCCATGAATATGCAAGAGATTGTAACTCAAGCAAAATATAATTTACCAATTATTAATATTTTGCTTACAGATTTAAGTTTTGGTTTTATTGAACATTCACAAAAAGAAAATTTAGAATATCCTTTTGGTATAAAGATAGCAGATGCAGATTGGGCAAAGACTGCTGAAGCTATGGGAGCTATAGCTTTTAGTGTAAAAACTAAAGAAGAATTAGATAAAGCTATAGAAGAAGTCAATAAATTACAAGAAAATGGCAATAGCAAACCAATTTTTATTGAAGCTAAGATTCTTTATAGGGATCCAGTTGATACAGGAAATATGAAACTTGATTTCAATAAATATTCAAAGGAAGAGATAGAAAAATTTAAAGAAGAATATAAAATAGATCTTCCTAATTATGAAGATTTGATTAAAAAATATTAAGAAAATAAGAAAATTTTAAATTGAGTTAATAAAAACACTCGAATAAGAAGTGTAAAATTTTATGTGAAAAATAGAACAAAAAAACTTAGTTGAGTCTATCCACAAAGTCAAGATTATTATATTTTGTAGATTAATCTATTTCGATATTTATTAATATTATAGTCTTATATAAATTATAGAAAACCATATTCACTCCTCGATTATATAAACGAGGAGTGAACCTATTAATAGGAGTCAGTTTCTTCTTCGTTTAAGTAAAAAAGACTTTTCGAATCTTTCATATAGTATTTCAAATCTTTTTTGTTAGCTATTATCTTATTCATATTTGATGGATATTTATTCTTTCATTTTTATGATTAGTTTTATATTTGTTATTTTTAAAATTGCTTTCAAGTCTTCTCTGATTCTTTTGTGTTTTTCTTTATCTAATATATTTTTATTAGGAGATACAATTAATTTAGAGTATATATTTCTTTAAAAGTTCTAATTTTAGATTTACTATCTCTAGTTTTTGATACTCTTAGATTTAAAGTACCTATTTTTGTTTTATAAACACGTTTAAAGTTATGCTTTCTTATCTAAATACTCATCTTTTTATTTCTACACAATTAAAGTGGTATCCTATTTTTAATCTTGCAAGATAAAGAATATTTTGCAAGATTTTTTATTTCACTAATTTCTACAAAAAAATACAATTAAGTATATAATAATATTAGGAAGAAAGGGAGGGTATTTATGACTTATGTGGAAAATTTTATATCATTTTTGTCCCTTATTAGGATAACTGATATTATTGATATAGCTTTGATTGCCTTTATTACCTACAAGCTATTTTCACTTTTGAAAAATACTAGGGCTGAACAGGTAATGAAGGGGTTTATTTTTGTCTTATTTTTTGCATCAATAGCTGATATTTTTAATCTTAATACAGTATCTTGGCTTATGAATCAATTTTTTACAGTAGCACTTATTTTTATAATTGTAGTTTTCCAACCAGAGTTAAGATCTGCTCTTGAAAGAATAGGTAGGGGGAAGAATTTTTTTGTAAGTGATTCTTATAATAAAAATGAAAGATCTATAGATGAGCTTGTTTCAGCTATGAGTTCTCTATCTAGGCAAAAAATAGGAGCTCTAGTAGTTCTTGAAAGAAAGGTTGGACTTAATGATATTATTGAAAGTGGAACCAATCTTTCAGCTGAGATATCAAGCGAGCTTTTGATTAATATTTTTATACCTAACACACCACTCCATGATGGAGCAGTTATAATAAGAAATGACATAATTGAGGCTGCAGCTTGCTATCTCCCACTTACTTCGAGCAATACCGTAGCAAAAGAGCTTGGTACAAGGCATAGAGCAGCTATAGGAATTAGTGAGAAAAGCGACTGTGTTGTTGTAGTAGTAAGTGAGGAGACAGGAACTATTTCTCTTGTAGAAAATGGAGTTATTAATAGGTACTTTGATGATGAATCTTTAAAAGATAGGCTTAAGAAAGAGCTAATAGAGGGTGAAGATTCAATATTTGATTTTGGAAAGAGTGATAAAGATGAATAAAAAAAATGATAGAAAGTTAATGATTTTATCCATTCTTGTTGCAATCATAATGTGGGCATTTGTTATGACTTCAACTAATCCATCCTTATCGAAGACTATAAGATCTGTTCCACTTACTATTAAAAACCAAGAACAAATCCAAGAACAAGGTTATGCTATTGTTGGAAAAGATGAGGTTTCTAGTGTAAATGTGAGAGTGGAAGGGGCAAGGTCAGATTTAATAGGACTTTCAAGTGAAGACCTTATAGCAAGTGTTGACTTAGGTTCAGCTAGTGAAGGAATAAAGACTGTAAATGTAAAGGTCAATGGACCGAGTGGGATAAGGGTTGAAAGTATTACTCCTTCAAACATAAATTTTAAGATCGAAAAGATTGTAGAAAAGAAATTACCTGTTGACATAAAGATTGATGATAAGATTAAAGATTCAAAGATTATTGAAGTTGCTGAGCAATCTCCTACAGAAGTTTCTGTAAAGGGACTTAGAAAAAATGTTGATAAGGTAGAAAAAATCTTGCTTAAAGTAAAAGATGAGAAGGTGCTAGATGGAAAAATTCATGACATAGGTATAATACCTGTTGATAAAGATGGAAATCTGGTCGAAAAAGTAGAACTTTCTCAAAATGATGTTTCAATTTCTTTTGATGTTTTAGCAAGTAAGGAAGTTGATGTTAAACTTGATACTGTAGGAAGCCTTCCTAATAATATGCAAATCAAAGAAGAGGATATTAATCCTCAAAAGGTAGTAATAAAGGGAGAGGCGGCTGTAGTTGAAAAAATCAATTCTATTTCTACTAAAAAGATTAACCTATCTGAGATTAGTGATAAGAATTTTGAAAAAAGTGTGGAGCTTGAAATTCCTAATGGGATATCCTTAAATGATAATGATGGTTATGTGAATGTTTCATTTAAAGTAGGAAAGTAAAATGAAAGATTATGAAAAAATCTTAAAAAGACTTGAGGAAAATGACTTTGAGTCCTATCTTGTCGGAGGCTTTGTAAGAGATAAACTTATGGGAAGAGAAATTCACGATGCCGATATTGCTACAAGAGCAAGACCAAAAGACATTATGAAAATATTCTCTGACATGAAACTTATAGATATAGGGAAAAAATTTGGAACTATTAAAGTAATATATAATTCAAAAGAATATGAAATAACAACATTTAGGGGAGAGGCTAAATATAAGGATAGAAGACATCCTGATGAGATTGTTTTTTCTGACAAAATCGAAGATGATCTTAAAAGACGAGACTTTACTATAAATGCGATGGCTGAAAGATTCGGAGAAATTATTGACCTATATAAGGGAAGAGATGACTTGAAATTGAAGGTCATTAAGTCTGTCGGAGATCCATTTGAAAGGATTGAAGAAGATTATCTAAGGAGTATGAGAGCTATTAGATTTGCTACAATTCTTAATTTTAGCATTGATGATGATTTAAAAAAAGCTATAAAAAAAGAAGCAGAGTATATTAATTATATAGCTAAAGAAAGAATTTCTGAGGAGTTCAACAAAATCCTTCTTTCAGATATTCCTTCTTATGGAATTAGACTCTTAGATGAGTGTAATCTTTTAGGTGAAATACTCCCAGAAATAAAGGTTATGGTAGGTTTTAATCAAAAGTCATCTCACCATGACCTTTCTTTGTTTGATCATACAATGAAAGTTTTAGATAATACTCCCAAAAACTTAAAGGTGAGAATGGCAGCCCTTTTTCATGATTCAGGAAAACCTGCTTCTATGTTTATAGATGAAAATGGTGAGGGAAGATTTTTTGGTCATCAAGATATATCAGCACAAATTGTAAAAAAAAGATTGAGAATTTTAAAATATCCCAAAAATTTTATAAAAGATTGTGAAAAACTTGTAGCTCATCATATGGATAATACCAATACATATACTAAAAAGTCAGTAAGAAAATTACTTAGAAAAGTTGGAGATGATAATATCTATGATTTATTTGAGCTTCAATGGGCAGATACAGCCGCAACTGTAAATCCATATATAGAAAATATAAAAAATGCCAAGGTTTTATTAAAGGAAATCTATGCAGAAAATTTACCTACAAAGAAAAAAGACCTAGCAATAGATGGTAGAGATATAATGAATTTGGGCTTTAAAGAAGGTAAGATAATAGGTATCATATTAAATGATGTATATGAATTAGTTTTTAATGAGTTATTAGTAAATAAAAAAAATGAAATTATTAAATATATAAAGAATAACTACATTGAAGTTGATAGAAAATAGTAGTATATTAAAATAATGAGTATGCAGTGTTTTAGGAGGAAATGATGACAGAATTAAAATCACATGAAAATAATATAGCAAAATTTGACCTAACAGTATCAGCAGATGACTTTGCTAAGGCTGTTGACAATGTATATAGAAAAAATAGGTCTAAATACAGGATAGATGGATTTAGAAAAGGAAAAGTGCCTAAAAAAATCATAGAAAAGATGTATGGTCCAGAAGTATTCTATGATGAGGCTATTCAACAAGTTTTCCCTGAACCTTATAACAAGGCTATTGATGAATTAGAGCTTGAAGTAATAGATCAACCATCAGTAGATTTTGACGATATTGAAAAGGGAAAGGATGTAGTATTTAAGATAGAAGTCGAAACAAAACCACATCCAGAACTTGGAGACTATTCAGAGCTTGAAGTTGAAGAAATTCCAACAGAAGTTACAGATAGCGATGTAGAACATGAACTTTCTCACCAACAAGATGAAAATGCGAGAATTATACCTATAGAAGATGGTGAAGCTAAAGAAGGAGATACAGTAAATATTGACTTTGATGGATTTCTTGATGGGGAAAGATTTGAAGGTGGAAAAGCCGAAGGATATGATTTAGTACTTGGATCAAAGTCATTTGTAGATGATTTTGAAAAGCAAGTCGAAGGTCACAAAGTAGGAGATAAATTTGAAGTTAATGTAACCTTCCCAGAAGATTATCAAGCTAAAGAATTCCAAGGCAAAAATGCTAAGTTTGAAGTTGAGATTAATTCGATTTCAAGAAAAGAACTTCCAGAAATTGATGATGAATTCGCAAAAGATATTTCAGAATTTGAAACTTTAGATGAGTTAAAAGAAGACATTAGAAAAAACCTCAAAGATAGAAAAGAAAAAGCAGTAAAAACACAAATTCAAAATGAGGCTATAAGAACCCTTGTTGAAAAATCAGATGTAAAGGCACCAGAAGCATTAATCAAACAAGAGATTGATCTTGAAATGCAAAATCTTGATCAAAGATTACAACAAATGGGTATCTCACTTCAACAATATATTGAAATGACTAAGATGGACCTAGATGCTATAAGAGGCCAATATAGAGCGATTGCTGAAGATAAAGTAAAGTCAAATCTTGTAATGGATGAAGTAGCCATAAAAGAAGGCATTGAAGTTACAGATGAAGAAGTAGAAGAAGAAATTAAAGATGCTGCTAAACAATATGGAGTAGATGATTACGAAAAATTCAAAGAAATCTTCGAAAAAAACATTTCTAGAGCCACAGTTGAAGAAAACATTAAGAGAAGAAAGGCTGTAGAAATTCTAGAAAAAAATGTAAAGTTAGTTCCTAAAAAGGAAGAAGAAAGTAAGGAAGATTAGTAACATAAACTCCAAGAATATAGAAGGAGATTTTATGAACGCAAAAAACTTTTTAGTTCCAACAGTTATAGAGCAAACTAATAGGGGAGAGAGAGCCTATGATATTTATTCAAGACTTCTTAAGGATAGGATTATATTCCTAACAGGACCTGTAGAAGATGGAGTAAGTGATATTATAATAGCTCAATTACTATTTTTAGAAAGCGAAGATCCTAACAAGGATATTCAATTTTATATTAACTCACCAGGTGGAGTTGTTACAGCAGGACTTGCAATTTATGATACCATGAACTATATAAAACCAGATGTATCAACAATTTGTATAGGTCAAGCTGCGTCAATGGGAGCAGTTCTCCTATCATCTGGAGCAAAAGGAAAGAGATTTTCTCTCCCAAATTCAAATATCTTAATCCACCAACCATCAGGCGGGGCTCAAGGACAAGCTAGCGATATACAAATTCAAGCTGAACAAATTTTAAAGATTAAGAAAAGACTTAATAAAATATTGGCTGATAATACTGGTCAATCAATTGATAAGATTCACAAAGATACAGATAGAGACTTTGCTATGGATGCCTATGAGGCTAAAGAATATGGCTTAATAGATGAGGTTATTGAGTAATTAGTATGAGTAGAATGGAATTAGAAGAAAATAGATGTTCCTTTTGTGGGAAAAGGGCTGATGAGGTTGATAGACTAATCGCAGGACCTGATGTATTCATTTGTAATGAATGTATCGAGCTTTGCTCATCTATTATAGAAAGGGAGAATATGGTGGAAAATACCTATTCTGAGCTAGAACTTGCTACACCAAGTGAGATAAAAGACTATCTTGACCAATATGTTATCCAACAAGAAATGGCAAAAAAGACCCTTTCAGTGTCAGTTTATAACCACTATAAGAGAATCAATTCAAATTATGCTCAAGACTCAGATGTTGAGCTTCAAAAGTCAAACATCTTGATGCTTGGACCAACAGGTTCTGGTAAGACCCTTCTTGCCCAAACTTTAGCTAAAAAGCTAAATGTACCATTTGCGATTGCAGATGCAACAAGCCTAACAGAGGCAGGATATGTTGGTGAAGATGTTGAAAATATAATCCTTAAATTGGTACAAGCTGCAGACTATGATATAGAGCTTGCTCAAACAGGAATAATCTATATAGACGAAATTGACAAAATAACTAGAAAAAGTGAGAATCCTTCTATAACTCGTGATGTAAGTGGTGAAGGTGTTCAACAAGCTTTACTTAAATTAATTGAAGGTACAGTAGCCAATGTTCCACCACAAGGCGGCAGAAAACACCCTAGCCAAGAATATATTCAAGTAGACACTACAAATATTTTGTTTATAGTAGGCGGAGCCTTTGATGGTATAAAGGATATTATTAAGCAAAGAACTAGCAAAAAATCTATAGGTTTTGGAGCAGAAGATAGCGAAAATAAGGATATTTCTTTAAATGATGTATCTACAGAAGACCTCCTTAAATATGGACTTATACCAGAATTTATAGGAAGGGTTCCTATAGTAGTATCGCTTGAAGACTTAGATGTAGATAGTCTTGTTAGAATTTTAAAAGAGCCAAAAAACTCCCTAATCAAGCAATACCAAAAGCTTTTTGAATTAGACGGAGTAAAGCTTACTTTTGAAGATGAGGCTATAAAAGAAATAGCAGAAAAAGCTTTCAAGCAAGAAACTGGAGCAAGAGGTCTAAGGACAATACTTGAAGACTTACTTCTTGATGTGATGTTTGATATTCCTTCAAAAACTGATATAAAAGAAGTGATAGTACCAAAAGGTGCAATAAAAGATAATAATAAATTAATATATAAGTAAAGGGAGACGTGGGTGCTCCCTTTTCCAACATAAGGAGTTAAGATGAATCTTATCTATAAAATAGATACAAATGAATATCCTATGGTCCCAGTTAGGGGGTTATGGGCATTTCCTGATACGCTAGTCCACTTTGATTGTCAAAGATCAGTCTCAAAAAAAGCGGTAGAAGATGCACTTTTAAATGAAACAGACATATTCTTGGTAAATCAAAAGGATATCTTAGAAGAAAATCCTAAAAAAGATGATGTATACGACTTTGGTACAGTTGCATCTATAAAACAAACCTTTAACCTTCAAAATGGAGAGCTTAGGGTTCTAATAGAGGCTAAGTCTGTAGCAAAGATTAAGGATATAACAATTAAGGAAGGTTTCTTTAAGGCAGAAGTCGAAGAGTATATTTTTAATGAAGAAGACTTTGAATTAAATCCAACTCTTGAAGCCTTGAATAAGCTTCTTATAGAAGACTTTCAAGCTTATGTTGCAATAGATAACTCTATACCTGCAGAAGTTGTATTCTCTCTTATAGAAGTTGATAACCTTGACAAACTATCAAATCTTATAGCCTACTACCTTCCCTTATCTCCCTCCGAAAATTACAAACTTTTAAAAGAACTTGATATAGAAGAAAAAATGCTAAATCTTCACAAGTTTATCCAAAAGGAAATTGAAATTAAAAATTTATCCAAAAAGATAGACCAAAAGGTGCAAGAATCTATAAATAGGGGTCAAAAGGAATATTATCTAAGAGAAAAACTTGATGCAGTCAAGAAAGAACTTAATGAGGTAATAGGAAAAGACCTAAATGAGGCTGATGGATTTAGGAAAAAAATATCTAAACTTAAAATACCGAAAGAAGACAAGGATATCTTACTTAAAAGTGTAGATAGGCTTGAAATGATACCAGAGATGAGTCCTGACTATGGTGTTATAACTTCATACCTTGACTTTGTTTTGGGACTTCCATGGGCTAAGAAATCAAAAGATAACCTTGATATAGACCATGCTCAAAAAGTACTTAATGAAGATCACTACGGACTTTATGAAGTAAAGGAAAGAATCCTTGAATCTATTGCAGTAAGAAAGAAAAAGGCTAACAACCAGGGCTCTATAATCTGTCTTGCTGGTCCTCCAGGAGTAGGAAAAACATCTATAGCTAAGTCCATAGCTCGTGCCCTAAACCGTAAATTTGTATCAATGAGATTAGGTGGGGTTACAGATGAGTCTGAAATAAGAGGCCATAGAAGAACCTACGTAGGAGCTATGGCGGGTAGAGTTTTATCAAATATCAATAGAGTAAAGGTCAAAAACCCAGTATTCTTGTTAGATGAGATAGATAAGCTTGGATCAGATTTTAGAGGAGATCCATCATCAGCCTTACTAGAAGTATTAGATCCTGAGCAAAATGATAAATTTATAGATCGTTATCTTGATATAGGATTTGACCTATCAGAGGTTTTCTTTATAACAACAGCTAATGATATATCTCAAATTCCCCAAGCACTTATAGATAGACTTGAGATTATTGAAATATCAGGTTATACCCAAAGGGAAAAAGAGGAAATAGCCAAAAGATATCTTATAAAAAAAGAAAAAGAAAACAATGGTCTTAAAGAATATGAGCTTTCAATATCTGATAATGTTATAGAAAAAATTATAAAATCTTATACCAGAGAGGCAGGAGTAAGAAATCTCGAAAGAAATGTAGCAAAAATAGCAAGGCGTGCAGTAAAAGAGATTTTACAAGGAAAAGAAAGGGTACAAGTAAGCCTAAATAACTATCAAAAATACCTTGGTAAGGAAAGATTCTTTGAAGATCAAAGACTTAAAGAAGATAAGGTGGGCGTTGCAAATGGTCTTGCTTGGACACAAGTAGGTGGTACCATCCTTACAATTGAAGTAAATGCTATGGAGGGAAAAGGAAACAATATGTTTACAGGCTCATTGGGAGATGTAATGAAAGAATCGGCTCAAGCAGCTATAACATATCTTAGAGCAAACTCCAAAGATTTTGATATAAACAAGGACTTTTACAAAACAAAGGATATCCATGTTCATGTTCCAGAAGGGGCGACACCAAAAGACGGACCTTCTGCTGGAATTACCATGACTACAGCCATAGCAAGTGCTCTTTCAGATAAAAAGGTAAGAAGCAATCTTGCCATGACAGGAGAGGTTACAATAACAGGAGAAGTTCTACCTATAGGAGGACTCAAAGAAAAAGCTCTTGCAGCCTACTCTTACAATATTACAGAGGTTATAATACCAAAAGATAATATAAAAGATATAGATGATATAGACAAGGATATAAGGGATAAGATAAACTTTATACCTGTCTCCAATGTAAAAGAAGTATTAAGGAAAGCATTAATATGAAGATAAAAAGTGTAAACTTAGACCAAGTGGCAGGATTTCCTAGCCAATTTCCAAAAGATGATTTTGATGAGATTGCCTTTGCAGGCAGGTCTAATGTTGGTAAATCTTCCTTTATAAATTCGTTTTTGGGAAAGAAAAACCTAGCTAAAACTTCATCAAAGCCTGGAAAGACAAAGACTATAAACTTCTACAAGATAAATGACAAATTTAGGCTTGTAGACCTTCCAGGTTATGGTTTTGCAAGGGTAAGCAAAAAGGAAAAGGAAAAGTGGAACAAGCTAATCCACGATTACCTTTATACAAGAGAAAACCTAAAAGAAGTTTTTCTTTTAGTTGATATAAGACATGCTCCAACAAAACAAGATATGCAAATGTATGATTGGATAATAGATTCTGGATTTACAGGTTTTGTTATAGCAACCAAATACGACAAGATTCCTAAAACACACCTTAAAAAACATATCAAAGAGCTTACAAAAACCCTAAACATAGATGATGAAGGTCTTGTATTTGCTTATTCATCTCTTACAGGACATAATAATGATGTTTTACTTGAACAAGTTGGAGTAATAATAGATAGTTAATTTAGCGATTTCAGATTGTATACAATAGATAAAATTTTAAAATTCTATCTACTTTATTTACACTCCAAGAGAGGTTATTGCAAAATTATGAATTTATATAGTTCCATCATTACAAGTTATTCATAGACAATTTGAGAATAGCCTGTAGGTTTATTAAGGTCAAATTGTTGTAATAATGATCTTGAAACTATTAATTCATTCTGCAGCAGCCTCTTTTTTGTGAAGAAATTTATAAGTTTTTTATTAGAAATTAGTCACATGAATTTATCTTCAAAAATTCGGGGATATTGGCTAAGAAATTTTCAAAAGATTATAATTATATATGGATATTTTTAATAATTTAACACATTTGATATTATTGACAATTAGATAATAAAATAAATCTTTGTACTTTTGAAATGAAAAGAATATGGAAATTTCTAGCCTGAAATCTTTCTACTAATACTAAAACCTAATTAAAAGTGTATAATAAGAATATGAAAAAGATAATAGATGAAAAAACAAAAAAAGAAATTTATGAGCTTGAAAAAGCCAGAAAAAATACAAACAATAAAAAAGAAGAAGTTAGACTAAAAGCAATGATTTTAAAA
>NZ_JABVBA010000018.1:0-13875 GCF_013371425.1 Anaerococcus faecalis | reverse complement strand
TTTGACTTGCTCTTTCGCTTCTTTGCTTTTTTCTTTTCGCAATTTGGCTTTTAATATCAATAAAATATAGCTATCTTTTTGATAGCTATATTAGTATATTATTTTTATTTTGTTTTGTCAAATATTTATTTATTTTCTTTTACATTCATAGAACTTACCACATAGTAGTCCCTAAGTGAGCTAATTAAAGCAGCATTTCCTATTCTCATATATGGTCCTATAAATTTTTTATTATAGGCAAACAATCCTGTCACAAATGAAAAGTCTGTAATTATCGCCCTATCTTCTTTTACTTCTATGAATTTTAGTGGTTCTACCTCATAATATTCTTGGTAAATATAGTTTTTATTCTTTATACTGGTTAAGATTTTTTCAAAGTTTTCTTTATCCTCTTCTTTACCTACATAAATCCCATGAGATGCGTAACCTTGAATTGGCTTTAATATATACTTATCTTTATTTTCAAGTAGTTTTTCTTTGTCTCTTTCGTATATTAGTTTTTCTGTAAAAGGTATATGTTTTTCTATAAAAAGATTTTCTTCGTTTGTTAGAATTTTCTTTGTTTGCTCAAGTCTTAGTATTCTAAATATATCTTTGGTATAAAAAAGTGTTGACCTAAATGAACCTATTGTGACAATCTCATCATTTAAGTAGGAGTCTATGAAGTCCTTTCCTATCTCCTTATTTTCTATAAGATCGCTTGTTACAAGCCTTCTATATACTAGGTCGATTTTCATATCATCAATATATAGACCACCATCTTTTCTTTTTAAGTCTTTGAGATTAGCTATTTTACAATTATGACCCTTTTTTATAAATAAATCCCTTATAGTTCTAAATTCAATATTATCAAATTCTACTATATCTACTATTGCGATATTTATCTTTCTATCTCCCTTTATAGATTTATATAAACTTTCTATAGAATCTACTAAAGTTTGGAGTAAGTCAGAATAGCTTATTTTGTATTTTTCTAAAAGTTTCTTATAAATTTCGCTATCTTTTATTAAATTTTGTAAGGACTTATCTTCAAGCATTGCAGAAGACCCATCTGTGTTTAGTTCACAAAATTTATACTCATCACGATCATCATACATCACGTCAAACCTTGCTATCGGTGTTGATATGTCATAACCTGGATCTTTTAATATAAGTTTCTCACTTAAGGAATCTAGGGAAAATAACTTTCTATATTCTTCATTTCTTACATATTCTTTGGTGACTTTTTCTACTATAGACATTAAGATATCAATCATTTTCTTATATCTATTAAAATCCTCGTCACTATAAAAGTAAGCATCATACAAGGTTGGTATTACTTCTTCTTTGTAAGTTGCTCCGTAGGATTTCCTATTATCTAATAGTTTTTTATAATCTTTTTTATATTTTTTAAAGTCTTTATTGATTTCATCAAGTAAATATTCTTTTATCTTATTATTTATCATTAATTCTTATCACCTAATCTTCTTCTGGGTTGTAATTTACTATTGAAACAAATTTATCATTTTTATCCTTGATTTTTCTAATCTTCTTATCAAAGTCAATTCGTTTCATCCATACTATCTTATCACAACCTAAACACCTAAGTTTCATATCAGCACCCATTCTTTCAATTTTCCACTTATTTTCTCCACATGGGTGACCTTTTTTTAGGCTTACTATATCATTTAACTTATATTTTTTCATATTAATCTCCACTTTTAATATCAAGTTCAGATGCTTTAACATTTCTCTTTTCAATCTCTTCTTTTAGGAGAAGTCTTATTTTTCTAGCCACCATCCATTGGCTTCCCGCCTTAACTGTGCTAGTTACCCTTATCCTATAAGAAAGTTCCGAAAATTCATTTATTTCAAAAAACTGAAGTTTTTTTATAAAATAGTTCTTATATTCCTTATCGCTTAAAAGCTTTTGAGATACTGTATTTATTAAATCCATTACCTCATCAATTTTTGTATCATATGAGACATTAAAATAAGCATCAGCTTTTTGAAATCCTCTATTATAGTTTTTTACACTAGATATTTGAGAATTTGGTATGACATGTAATGAGCCATCATAATCTCTGATTTTTGTATTTCTAAGTTCAACACTTTCAACTTCTCCTTCAATTCCAGCTACCTTGACCCAATCTCCAACTCTTATTGTATCATCCAAAATTATAAACATGCCTTTAATAAAATCTTGAACTATGCTTTGGGCACCGAAAGCTATTGCAATACCTCCTATACCAGCAGTTGCTAAAATTGACCTTGTATTTATTCCTATTATGTTTAAAATCATAGTTATTGCAAAGAATATAACCACAAATCTTGCAAATGAATGCAAAGATTTTGATAGGGTTTCAAATTTATTTGAATTCAAAACGGAGATTCTTTTTTTAGAATCTAAGGTCTTTTGTATTATTGAACTTAAAATAGCTAAAAATATTTTAGCCACTATTATAACTATTAAGATAGAAACTATATCAAGGATTATCTCATTTTCTATGAATTTTTCTAGTGTTTTTTTTAGCATCCTCTACCTCTTTTAATATTTTAATAATTTCTTTGCTAAGATTTTCATGAAAATCCTCAGCCATATGAAGTCCATCTAGATATCTTCCAGGAATATTCCTACCATCTATATGATAGTCGCCAAGCTCTTTCAAGCTTTCATCATAAGAATCAATCTTATTATTTATGGTTTCATATGTACTAAAGCAAGTTTCCTCTTCTATAAAAGGAGGAAGAATTAAAATTTTTTTCTTAGCTAGACTTAATTCTAATATACTTTTGACATTATTATATGCAAATTTCGCACTTATCCCCTGATAAAAGTCATTGACACCAACAAAAACAATTAAAACATCTGATTCATATTCTCTTCTTTCTTTGAACATCTTAAAGCAGTCTGAACTTGTCGCTCCATTTTTTGATATATTTAAAACACTAAAACCCGCCTTTGATAAAAGGCGGGCATAAGAGTTGTTGATTAAGTATCCCTTAGAAAAGGAATCTCCAACTATTGTTACTTTCATTATTTTACCTTCTTTAAGGCAAGGGCTGTTCTTGATGGTAGATATATTTCAATTCCATCATAATCAGTATGTTCAAGATTCTTAGACTCATATACATAGTCTTTAGAAATCCTTCCAAGTCCTCCAAATTCTATATCATCTGTATCTAGAACCACCTTAAACTCTCCCTTATCGTGGATTGGAACTTGAAATGAATCATAAGAGTTTTGTGGGTGGAAGTTAAAAATGTAGACCAAGTCATTATTTCTATAGGCTATAACTTTTCTATCATTATCAAGCCATAATCTAAATATATCATTTCCTAATTGATTATTATCCTTGATATTTTCAAGCATTCTCTTATCCCAATTTAAAAGCCATTCATATTTTAATAATCCATTATCAGCCAAAGACCACAACCTTCTTGCATAGTGGTAGGAGTAATTGTTTCCCTCTCTTGGAAAATCAATCCATTCAGGATGACCAAATTCATTGCCCATAAAATTAAGATAAGCATCAGCTCCCATAGATATGGTAATCCACCTTATCATCTTATGAAGAGCTATGGCTCTGTCAATTACTATAGAGTGTTTATCTTTTTCCATCTCCCAATACATTGCAGAATCTGCAAGTCTAAAAATAGTAGTTTTTGAACCTACTAAGGCTTGGTCATGGCTTTCTACATAGGCTATTCTTTTTTCTTCTGGTCTGTAGGTTGATAACTCATACCACATCTTGCCCATATCCCAATCTTCATCTCGTATTGAGAGAGTTTTTTCCCAAAAATCCGGCATTCCCATTGATAATCTATAATCAAAGCCTATGCCACCATATTTAATAGGAAGACACATCCCTGGCATAGCTGACATATCTTCGGCTATGGTTATAGCATCTTTTTTTATCTCTCTTATAAGCTCATTGGCCATTTGCAAGTAATTTATAGCCTCTATATCTGTATTCATAGAAAAGTACTTTGAGTAATTATCAAAGCTTACTCCTCTTCCATGATTTTTATAAATCATTGATGTAACACCATCAAATCTAAAACCATCGAAGTGATATTCTTCAAGCCAATATTTTATATTTGATAGTAAAAAGTGGCAAACTCCAGGTTTAGCATAGTCAAACAATTTAGAATCCCAATCAGGGTGATTACCTTCTTCACCTTTGTGGAAGAATTGGTAGTCTGTTCCATCAAACTCATTTATACCTTCATTAGTGTTTTTAACAGCATGAGAATGAACTAAATCCATTATTACGTTAAGACCCATTTCATGAGCCTTATTTATTAGAGATTTTAATTCATCATTTTCACCATACCAAGAAGATGGTGAAAAGAAGTTTGAAACTTGATAGCCAAAAGATCCATAGTATGGATGCTCTGCTATGGCCATAAATTGTACTGTATTATATCCTTCGTCTTTTATTCTTGGGAGTATGTTTTTCTCAAACTCTTTGTAAGTACCTATGCCTTCTTTTTCTTGAGCCATACCTATGTGGGTTTCATAGATTAAAAGATTATCCTTTTTAGTCTTAAATTTCTCATCTGTCCATTCAAATTTCTTTCTAGGATTTAAAACCACTGCAGAAAAATCTAGATTCTCATCTCTTTCAACCCTTCTTGCATATAAAGGAATCCTATCTTGAGTCCTATCCCCATAGTCAATCATAACCTTAATTCTTGACTTATGAGGAATGGTTCTAATTCCCTTTATATTTATTTCCCAATCTTCATTATTTATTTTTTCTAAAGGATGAGAATGCCTATCCCAATTATTGAAGTCTCCAATCAAATAAAGTCCCTTAGCATTTGGGGCCCATTCTCTGTAAACCCAACCAGTTCTTGTTTTGTGGATTCCATAATAGTTATGGGCATTAGCAAAGTCCTTAAGTTTCTCTCCCTTTTTTAAAAGTTTTGACTTTTGCTTTTTAAATTCTTCCATCCTAAGATCTATATCACTTTTATAATCCTTAATCCAAGGATCTATCTCCAAAATCTTCCAGTCCTTCATTTTCTTTGCCTCTTTTTCTATAATATTATTTTTATTTTTCCTCTTTGCTCTTTTCTATTATCTTATCAGTCAATTCCTTTGGAACTTCTTCATATTTTTCAAACTCCATTGAAAATGAGCCACGAGCTTGAGTCATTGACCTTAAGTCAATTGAATAGGTCAAAACTTCACTTTGTGGTGCTAAGGCAGAAATTACTTGGCTACCATCTTCTTGTGATTGCATACCTAATATCCTACCACGTCTTTTATTCATATCTCCCATAACATCACCCATATATTGTTCATCAACTTTGATTTCAAGTTTCATTATAGGTTCAAGAATAATAGGTTTTGCCTCTTCAATCCCTTTTTTAAAAGCAATTCTTGCAGCTGATTTAAAGGCTTGTTCATTAGAATCAACTGGGTGGTAAGATCCATCATATAAAGTCGCCTTAATTCCAACTACCTTATAACCTGCTAGAGGACCTTCGTCCATTGACTCCAAAAGCCCTTTTTCTACAGCTGGAAAATAGTTTTTAGGAACTGCTCCACCAAATACTTCTTCTTCAAAGACAAACTCTTCATCACATGGTTCAAATCTTATAAATACATCTCCATATTGTCCAGCTCCACCAGATTGTTTTTTGTGCTTTCCTTGAACATCAGATTTACCTTTTATAGTTTCTCTATAAGGAATCTTAAGTTCTACTACCTTGGTATTTACTGAATAGTTATCTCTTAATTTATCCATTAAAACTTCAAGTTGCACATTACCAAGTCCTGATAAGACTTCTTGATGTGTTTCTGCATTTCTTTCATCTATAAAGGTTGGATCTTCTTCTGCTAATTTTTTAAGAGCAGACGAAATCTTATCTTCGTCATTTTTACTTTCGGCCTCTATTGCATAAGATAGGACAGGTGTTGGATATTTTATCTTCTTATATTCTATAGGATTATCCTTAGTACATAAACTATCCCCAGTTTGTAAACTTTCTTGTTTTGAAAATGCTCCTATATCTCCTGCTATAACCTTATCTGTTTTAATTTGTTCTTTTCCTCTTAAGAAGAAAATATTTGACGCTTTTGCTTCCTTTTCTTTGCTGATATTATAGAAATTATCATCCTTATTTATTATACCTGATAGGACCTTAAATATTGAAATCTTACCTAAAAATGGATCTGCTATCGTCTTAAATACTACAGCTGAAAAAGGACTATCTTCACTGACTTCAAATCCTTCATATCCATCTTTAACTCTAAAACCTATATTTGCATCAGCATGGTCAGGAGATGGCATAAATCTTGTGATAATATCAAGCAAAAGATCAAGACCTATAGATTTTTCGACACTTCCAGCTAAAAGAGGAACTGCACTACCATCTATTATTGCTTTTCTAAATCCTTCTTTGAACTCCTCTTTAGTGAATTTCTCTCCTGAGAAATACTTATCCATAAGAGTATCATCACTTTCTGCTACAACTTCAAGGATTTCTTCATAAACAGTATCTACTTCTTCTTTCCTTAATTCTGGAATTTCAACTTCTTCAGCTACACCATTAGTGTATTTGAAAGCCTTTTTATCTATAACATCGATTAAACCTTCAAATTCTTCACCCTCACCAAGGGTCAAGGTTAGTGGGATTATTTTTTTCGAAAATTCAATGTGTAGGTCACTTACTACTTTGTTAAAGTTAGCATTTTCTTTGTCTAACTTATTTACAAAGATAATTCTTGGTAGAGAAATATTTTCTGTATATTTCCAATATTTTTCTGTTCCTACTTCTATTCCATTTTCTCCATCTATTACAAACAAACTAGATTCACTTGCTCTAAGAGCATTTAAAACTTCTCCCTCAAAGTCAAAAAACCCAGGAGCATCTATAAAATTAACTTTATAATCTCCATACTCAACAGGTATTATCGAAGTTTGAATAGAAATACCTCTTTTGATTTCTTGTTTTTCATAGTCAGAAACTGTGTTTCCTTCACTTACCTTACCAGCCCTCTTAATTGCCTTTGTAGATAAAAGCAAAGCCTCTGTTAGGCTGGTCTTTCCGGCCCCTGAATGGCCAACCAAGCTCAAATTTCTTAATTTGTTTGTTTTATAGTCTTTCATAATAAAATAACCTCCGTTTTGTCGATGAAAACATTTTTTAGTCTTCTAAATAATTTATACCCATTTTCCTAAAATTTACTAATATATTTTCATTTATTTTCATAATATAGAGCTTTGCAAATGTTTTTGCAAAAAACCACTTGAAGTATTGCCATTTAAATAATAATCCTAATAAAAAAAGACTGCTGCATAATAATTAATCTTTGCAAAATTATTACAAGTTCCTCTACAATAACTTAAAATCGACAAACAGTAAGTTTGTGTTCAAATCATCTATGAGTAACTTGTAATAATACAAAGATAAAAATTCATTATTTTACAACAGTTTCTCTTTTATTTATTAAATTTTTTATTCCTCTTTTTATAACTTCAAAAAATGATAGAGACCTTCTTAATTTGTCTGAGTCTAAGTATTTATTTATTGCTCTCAAGGTCTTTTTATTATCTGTAGTAGTAAAGATAAAGTATCCACTGCTTCTGGTGTGGATTGCAAAACGAGTGATTTTTTTCTTGAAAATCACACTTGCACTTATATAAGAAATTTCTTTATATGGGATTTGAATATAATCTTTTATATTTTTTTCATTATAATATTCAAAGGCCTTATCACCTACCATGATATTACCATCTGATGTTAGACCATTAAGAAATCTTCCCTTAATGGTCAAATCAACACTTTTATTTTTACTTTCTACCATCTACATTATTCCAAAAAAGCTTGAAACAATTCCTATTATAAATAGAGCAACTATTATAGTAATTGGTGATACATTTTTCTTTAAAAGCTTACATATACCTAGGGTTAAAAGCACTGGTACAAGCCCTGGTATGAGTGAATTTAGGTTCTCTTGTAAGGTTGTAACCTTAACTTGCTCAAGTCCATCTGATCCAAGCGAAGAGTAGAGTTTCAAAGCTTCTTTTATTCCTTCAGTACCTTGTGAGATTGAGTTCCAATCTATAAAGGAGCCTGCTTGTTGGCTTACTTCTGATACATTTACTGTAAATGTTACATTCACCCATCTTTGTACCAAAGCTCCTACTATAAACATACCTACAATTGAGGCAACTAAATTAATTTTGCCCAAAAGTCCACCAGAAAGGTCTTTTGTTATTTCATTTCCTACCTTATAACCAAATTCTTGAGTCTTCCATTCGAATACCATTCTTATGATATTCCATACCACAAAAAAGAT
The DNA here is from genome assembly GCF_013371425.1 of Anaerococcus faecalis. Classification (NCBI taxonomy): domain Bacteria; kingdom Bacillati; phylum Bacillota; class Tissierellia; order Tissierellales; family Peptoniphilaceae; genus Anaerococcus; species Anaerococcus faecalis. The sequence continues at coordinate 5,579 of NZ_JABVBA010000018.1, read as the reverse complement.
AAGTGGTCCAAGAGCTGAACCTGATAAGGCAAAGCTTGCTCCCAAAGCTCCTATAATAGGCCTTGCTGTAAACCAAAATACAGGATCTCCAACTCCTGCTAAAGGTCCCATCATACCAACCTTTACAGAGTTTATAGTCTTATCTTCTATGGCTGCTCCATTTGCCCTTTCTTCTTCCATAGCAAGAGTTACTCCCATAACTGGACTTGATAGGTATGGATGAGTATTATAAAACTCCATGTGTCTTTTTAGAGCAGCTTTTCTATCTTCTGGACTTTTGTATAGTTTCTTAATAGCTGGAATTATAGAATAGCACCAACCACCATTTTGCATACGTTCGTAGTTCCAAGATCCTTGAAGAAATTGATGACGGTTAAATACCTTTATTCTATCAGATCTTGATAATTGTATTCTTTTTTCATTTGCTTCAGTCATATTTCCTCCTAATAATCATTGATAATATCACCAAGTGGGTCTCCTGTATTTGAAGAGGCTCCATTTGATGAAGATGATTCTTTAAGTTTCAAATAAATTAGAGCTATGGCAAAGCCTATAACACCAAGTCCTATTAAGGTAAGTTGTGGTATTGCTGCAAATACAAAACCAATGGCAAAAAATGGCCAGGTTTCCTTAGTGCTCATCATATTTATTACCATGGCATAACCTACTGCTGCAACCATACCTCCACCAACTTCCATACCATGATTTAGCCAATCAGGCATAGAATTTAATACTGACGTAACAACCTTTGGAGATACAAAGCAAAGGGCAAAAGCTGGTATAGCTATTCTTAAACCTTGCATTAGGATAGCTAATATTTGAAGTATTTCAATCTTTCTAAAGTTTCCTTTTTCTGCTGCTGAATCCATTCCGTGAACTATAGGAATAGCAAGTGTTCTTGCTATCATTGTTAAGAATAATCCTGCTACTGAAAGTGGAACTGCTATAGCTATAGATGTATTTATAGCATTGTTTACATTTCCTGTCCCATCTTGTAGGGCTATAACCATAATTATAGCACTTGCTACTGAAGCTAGTGCTGCATCTGGTGCAACTGCCGCTCCTACATTTGCCCATCCTAGGGCTATCATTTGAAGGGCTCCTCCAAGCATAATCCCTTCTTTTAAGTGTCCACTTACAAGTCCAATCAAAGTACAAGCTACTATTGGTTGATGGAACTGAAACTGATCGAGTATTCCTTCCATACCTGCAAGTAGGGCAACTATAACAATTAAAATAACTGTAATTGTTGACATAATTCCTCCTTAAGCCAAACCAAGTTCTGATTTTGCTTTTCTCATAATATTAGTAAAATTATCTCTTTGGTCTGATGGAACCTTTCTAACGTCTATATTTACACCTAAATCTAGAAGTTTTTCAAAGGTTTTTACATCTTCTTTGCCCATAGAAACTGTACTTGTAACATAGGCCTTTCCTTGAGAATGTGACATAGAACCTAGGTTTAATTCCTTAAGATCAATCCCTTTTTCTATAAGCTCTAGAGCATCTTCTGGGTTTTCAAATAAAAGCATTGCCCTAGTTTTGCCAAATCGAGTATCCTTAAATATTTCAGCCATTTTCCAAATTGGAACAACGTGCGCCTTAACTCCTGGAGGAGCTGCCTCCATAATCATAGACTTACGAAGATTATCTTTGCTTACATTATCACTTACAACAATAATCCTGTCAGGATTTGTAGATTTTGTCCAACTTGTAGCAACTTGACCATGAAGAAGTCTTGTATCAATTCTTGCAAGAACTATATTGATTTTTCCATCTCCTAATACAGTCCCTTCAGGAATTGAGCCTTGACTTATAGCAGAATCTTTGCTTGGTTTCTCTGATGAAATATTTTTATTATTATAGTCATCCATCAAACTTTCAGGCTTTGTCCTTACTCCTTCCTTGGCAGGTTCTAGTAAAACTTTTGCAAGATCATGGGATTTTTCTTCCATAAGTCTTGAGCCTAAGGCTTCTATAAGCATTGGTAAATTAAGACCTGTTAGTATGGCCCAGTTTTCTTCGTGACCATTTAATAAGGCTGAAACTTGATTAAATGGTGTTCCACCCCATAGGTCAACTAAGAAAATAATTTCCTCGCAATCAAGCCTTTTGATTTTTTCTTCAAGCTCAGCCCTTAGATCATCTGGACCCATAGATGGCAAAAGTACTGCTGTTTCAAGCTTTTCTTGCTCACCAAAAATCATCTCACCTGATTGTCTTATACCTTCGGCAAATTCTCCATGACTTGCTAGTATAATACCTATCATCTTATACCTCCTTTTAATTGATATATCATTATCAGTTTACACCATATGCTTAAACCTTAGCAAGCTAAATTTTTCTATAATTTTTAAAGATATATAAAAAGCACTTATTAATGAGATAAAATATAAAAGAGAGTATAGTCATATTAATATAAAGAAAGGGTTAATCAATGGAAAAATACACATTATTAAAAAATAAAAAATACGAAAAACTTGGCCTTGATGTCTACCTTTACGAACACAAGAAAACCAAGGCTAAGATTAATTATATAAAGACAGATGATAAGAACAAGACTTTCGCTATAAGCTTTAAGACCCCTCCTGAAAGCTCTAAAGGAATATCCCATATCTTAGAGCATTCAGTCTTAAATGGATCCAAAAAATATAGAACTAAAGAACCTTTTATGGATATGATAGCTTCAAGTCTTCAAACTTTCCTAAATGCTATGACTTTTCCAGATAAAACAGTCTATCCTGTAGCAAGCGAGAATGAGAAAGACTTTTTTAACCTTCAAGATGTCTACCTTGATGCAGTATTTAATCCAAGGGTATTAGAAAAAGAAGAAATATTTTTACAAGAAGGAAGAAATTATAGGTTTAATGAAGATAGAGAACTTGAAGTATCGGGCGTGGTTTATAATGAAATGAAAGGAGCTATGACAAATCCTGATACAATTATTGTAAACCACATCAATAAATACCTTTATAAAGACTCCTGTTATGAGTATATCTCTGGTGGTAATCCTTATGATATTGCAAAGCTTACATATGATGAGTTTGTAGACTACTATAAGAGATTTTACCATCCAACAAATTCCAATATTTTCTACTATGGGGATATGGATATAGATAAATATTTAAAAAATCTAGATGAGGAATACTTATCAAAATATGAATATAAGAAAATTGATGTGGATTTAAGTGTTAAAGAAAATTCCTATGATAAGGTTATTTATGAGGATTTCCAATCAAATAAGGAAGATCCTAACAAGTCATACCTTACCTATTCGTTCCTTACAAATGAGTCCTCTAATATAAAAGAAAGTCTTACAAATGGAATTTTATCAATTGCCCTTATCAATTCTGATTCTTCAAGAATAAGCCAAAGAATCTACAATGAAATTGAGCCAGAAGCTTTTTATGCAAGATTGGGATATGGCTCTCGTTCATATATCCAAATTACAGCCCAAGGGGCAAGCGATAAAAAACTGGATAAGTTTATAGCAATAATCGAAGAAGAGCTTAAATCTTATAGTAAGGAGATTCCAAAAGACTCTCTAAAAGCTGCCCACTCACTTTTTGACTTTTCTCAAAGAGATCAAATAAATTCAGCTAGCAAGGGAATTGAATATATCTTAATGCATAATCTTGATAATGAAATATTTGAAACACTTGAATTAATTGACATTATAAATGAACTAGGTGATTTAATAGAAACTGACTATTATGAAAAATTTCTTAATAAATATTTCTTAAATAACAAGACCAAGCTTATCCTTGTAGCAAAGCCTAAAAAAGACTACTTTAATAAAATTGAAGAGAAAATCAATTTAGAGCTTAAAAATTTAAAGAAAAGTTTAGATGAAAATGGGATAAAAGAACTTAAGAAAAAAGAAAAAATTTTAGAAGATTTTCAAAATAGACCTGACACTAAAGAAGAAAAAGATACTATCCCAAAACTTGATATAGAAGACCTTGATACAAAAGTCGAAAATATACCAAGATATATAGAAGGTAAATTCATTCACCACTCCTATGATACAGCTGGAATGATTTATACATCTATCTATTTTGATATAAATCATTTAAATCTTGAAGAAATAAAGATTTTAAGTCTTATAAGTGACTATTTAGGATCAATAGATACAAAATCCTATTCCTACCAAAAATTAGATGATATAATCCCTATAAATATGTCTGGATTTAATCTTAATATAGTAAGCCTTAAGAAAAAAGATGGAAAAATTACAAATCTTTTAAAAGTAGATTTTAAGACAACTAGTGATAGGTATGAGTCATCCCTTAATATAATTATGGAGATTTTAGAAAATTCAATCTTTGATGATAAAAAAAGACTTACAGATTTAATAAAGCAAATTAAGGCTTCTTTTGAAATGACTATGTATGATTCAGGACATATGCTTGCCCTTACCAGAAACTTTGCTCACTTTGATAAGCTTTCTTATATAAAAGAAAACTTAAGTGGTATAGGCCACTATTACTTCTTAAAAGATATAGAAAATTTATCAAATAATAGTTTTGACACTTTTAGAAAAAAGCTTGAATCTGTATATAAAAAAGCTATCACAAAGGATTATATTTTAAATATCACATCAGATGATAAGGATTATGAGCTTTCAAAAAATCTTATTGATGACAAGTTTAAGGGATTTAAAGATAAAACTTATAATGATTTAGAAATAGATTTTAATGATAAATATTTTAAAGAAGCCATAAAGTCTGATGCCAACGTAAACTATGTTTCTATTGGAGCAAGACTTAAAGAAAATGATCAAAAGAAATTAAATCATATAACTTTTGCATGCCAAATCCTATCAAATCCATATCTCCATGATTTAATCCGTGCCAAAGGTGGAGCATATGGTGCAGGAATTATGATTGATAAGTATGGAAATATAGGAGCTTACTCATATAGGGATCCTAATATAGAAAAAACCATAGATAATTACAAAAAAATCCCAGAAATTCTAGAAAACTTGAACCTTGACCAAAGAGACTTTACTAATCAAAAAATCTCAAAAATGGGTTCATATCTTAAGCCAAAGTCTTTAAGTGAAAAAGGTTCAACAGACTTTATAAGATATATTCAAGAAGTTGATATAAAAGAAATAGAAGAAAAGCTTGATGATATAAAAAATGCTAGTATCTCTGATATAAAGGCTTTAAAAGATGATTTTAAATATATTTTTGACCAAGATAATATAAGTGTGTTTGGAAATAGGGGGATGATAGAAGAAAATAAAGACTTATTTGATGATATAATAGACATAGACTCTTATACTAAAACCTAATTAAAAGCGTATAATAAGAATATGAAAAAGATAATAGATGAAAAAACAAAAAAAGAAATTTATGAGCTTGAAAAAGCCAGAAAAAATACAAACAATAAAAAAGAAGAAGTTAGACTAAAAGCAATGATTTTAAAACTTCAAGGGGTAACAACGCGAGAAATTTCTGAAAAGCTTGATGTTGCAATGTCTACAATCTTTGAATGGTTAAGAAAATATAAAAAAAGTTCTATTGATGGACTCAAAAATAAAAAAAGAATTGGTAATAATAGAAATTTGACAT
>NZ_JABVBA010000017.1:0-21067 GCF_013371425.1 Anaerococcus faecalis | reverse complement strand
TATTAGACTAATAGGCGCAATCCTCATTGATATCAATGAGGATTGGATAACATCTTCTAAATTGTATATTAAAATGAAATAGTAAATATTGGACTAGGATAATTTACACAATATTTTGGACTTGACTCTTAGCTTATAAATATAAAAAATCAAAACTTTGAAAAAATTTGATACTAACTTTTTTCTATTGAACTTAATTATTGAAATATTGCTTATATTTATATCTTAGCAAATGGTAAAAATTATTTAGAAATCAAGATTTACATAGCTTATGAAAGTTTTTATTATTACAATCAAACCTTCAAATAGAATCAATATATAACTGATTATGAAATATTTATTAATAGTGTGAATATTAAATACTTACAAATTACTTTTGGAGATAGTAACGATATAAATAAAAATGAGCTAAAAGATATAAGAAAATCTAGAAAAAAATAATCTTAAATTAACAGGAAATGTGCTTTTACATATTTTAGAAAATTTATTTGTAAAAAGTGAAGAAAATTCAAAAAACAATTTATGGATTTAGCCAAAAGTATTATATATCTAGATAATAAGGATATAAAAAATATGCAGATATAATTATATAAGGAATAATTGAAATATTAAAATATGAAAATATTGACGATATAACTAGAAGATTATTACCAAATAAAATGAAGCTTATAAATTATTATAGAAACAACGCTAAAGAAATTGATAGGTTATAAAAATCAACATATATTGTGAACTTTTTATCAAATTATATTTGAGATTTTACGTCTACTATTTCAAAATTTATAAAATTTCGTCTCCACTATAAACTTTTCTAGCTCATATTCCACTTTAGATTTGTAAGCCATTTGAGACCTTCGAAAAAATGCTTGTTTTCTTTTCCATAAATTTCCTCTTTTCTCAAATATTTTAGTATTATTACCCATAAATTTATTATATAAAACATTTTTTATAGCCATTAAAATAGCCATGATTTTGATAGTTATTATATTTTAAAATCATGGCTTAGATTAGTTTATAAGTTATCTTTAATTAATTTTACAATGTTTTTTACACCACTTTCAGTAGGAGCGTATGCATTGAATGGTATTTGAACTATTTTTTTATCATTTTCATTAGCGATTTTTTCAAATTTTTTAAAATTCATTCTCATTTGAGGACTCAACAGATAAAGATCATATTCTCCATCTTTGATAGTAGTTTCCCCTTGCATAACTGTTGTAGCAGTTACTTCTATTTCCTTATTTTCTTTTTTAAAATAATCAAAAGCTTTTTTTGCTATCAAGGAACTTGACATCCCTGCATTACATAAGACTAATACTTTTTTCATTTAATATCCTCCTTTTGTTTAAATTTTAAATAAATTCTTTTGAATCGTTCAGCAAATTCTATACTTGTGCTTGCCATTGTAAAATGATCTTGAGCATGGATTAAGAATATATTTACATCATTCTTATCTCCACCCGCTTCTTTGTTTAAAAGATCAGTTTGCAAATTATGACAAACTACCAGTTCATTTTTAGCCTTTTCTAGCATATTCTCAGCCTCAATAAATTCATAATTTTCTGAATAATTAATAGATTCATTGGCTAAGCTTCTAGCTTCTCCTGCATGCATAATAATTTCAAAAATACATTCATAATCTTTTTCATTAATTTTATCCATATTATTTATCTCCGTCACTATCTTTTATATCTACTTCATTTTTTAGCTCATCTTTTTCCATTACCTTAAAGAATGGATAATAAATTAGTACTGAAAGTATTAATATAAGTATTTGTAAGATTGTTGATTTGAAAGATAAGTTCATCAAGTATCCTTGAAGAAAAAATGGTGTATATCCTGGTGATTGTATGAAAGCTCTTTCAACTATTCCTGATTCAAAAATCTTATAAATTGGTAATGTTATTAAGGTTGGACCTATAACATATGGTATAAATAAGATTGGATTATAAACTATTGGAGTTCCAAAAGTTATAGGTTCATTTATACCAAATACAGCTGGAAGCAGTGAAATTTTTCCAAGCTCTTTATATCTTTTTGACTTTGAAAATAGCATAAGGATTAATAAACCAACTGTTATTCCTGAACCAGACATTAGTAAGAAATTGCTAAGAAATGTTTCGGTAAATACGTGTGGTATAGGTTTTCCCTGAGCGTAAGCAGCTGCATTTTCTGTAATATTTTGAAGGGCTACTGGTAAGAATATTGGTCCAAGAGTAGCATCGCCATGTATACCAAACCACCATAAAAGTTGGATTAAAAATACTAAAAGCATTACACCAAATACATTATTTAGTCCAATTGATAATGGTTTCATTATAGATAGAATTATTTCAGGCACCAAACTTCCTGTTAACTTGAATATCAGTATTCTAATTGATAGGAATACTAAAGAATTAACTATTAGTGGAATGATTAACTCAAAGTTTTTAGATACCATGTCAGGAACGCCTTCTGGCATTTTAATTATGAAATTTTTCTCCTTTAATTTTCTAGAAATTTCAACACTAATTATAGCTACAAATATTCCTGTAAACATTCCTTTTGAATCTAAATATGTCATGTCTATACCTGATTCTGTTACCGATGAATTTAAAATTAAATACATTACCAAACCATTCAAGCAATCTCCGATTGTATACATATCATAAGATCTTGAAAGATTATATGATACAAAAAGAGCTGTAAATAATCCCATAAGACCCATTGAAAAGTTAAATAGGGTCATTATTTCCAATTCATAACTTGATACAAAGTTTGCATAAAAAGTATTTTGGAATACTTGAGCAAGATTTACTGCAACAAGAGTAAAAGAGCCAATAATTGTTACTGGTAATAAGGCAAGCATAGAGTTTTTTATAGCTTGAAGGTGAACTTGTCCTTCCATTTTTTCAACAATAGGTAATAATTTCTTTTCTAGAAATTCTACAAATTTATTAAATCTGTTCATAATATCTCCTTATGATAATTCTGGCCAATAGCCTTTGTTTACTACTATAAATTCATCTAAAACTTCTTTAGCAAGTTTTGCATTTGGAACAGTTTGATTTAGTGTAAATGCTTCAAGTGCCTTTTGATATGAATTTTCAAAAAATGCATCTACTAATAGTTTTTCACTTGCAACTTGAGCTTCCATGAGTCCTTTATGAAAATCTGGAATATCAAATCTTAATGATATAGGTTCTGCTCCATTTTTATTGATATAACAAGGTATTTCAACCACTACATCATCTCTAAAGTTTCTTATTGCTCCTTTATTAGGAACTATAATCATAAACCTTTCATTTTTGTTATTAATTATAGATGCACAAATATCCACTATATAGTTTCCATGAGAAGATGATTCATAATCTATGGTATTTAGGTCTTTGTTATTTTCAATTTTTCTGACGGTTTGTTTGATTTTTTTAAGTCTACCATCCATAATTTCATTAGCTCTGGTATAATCTTTGTTTGATTGCTCAACTATTTGTTCTGAAAATAGATAGTATTCAAGATAGTTGTTTGGAAGATTTGACGGAAAGTATTCTAAGAGATTTTTATATCTTGTCCATGTTTTAGCCCAACTTTCTTCCTCATCGTCAACATATAAACCTTCTGACTTAATTTTTTCAATAATCTCTGGCATAACATCTCTATTAAGTTTTCTATCATAAATTGAATTATAAAAGCCAAAATGATTTAAACCATAGTAAACTGGTATCCAGTTTTTCCTATCATAATCAAAACTTTTACAAATCATATCCTCAATTCCTATAGTCATATCACAAGCATTTATAATCTTTAAATTAGGATATTTTCTTCTTACAGACTCAGCTATAATTGTTTCAGGATTCGTATAATTTAAAATCCAGCAATCTGGTGCATATGTGTGTATCTTTTCAACTAAATCAAGAAATCCATTCATTGACCTTAAAGCATAGGAGAATCCTCCCAATCCACATGTCTCTTGACCTATAAGACCGTATTTTAGAGGTATTTTTTCATCCATTTCTCTCATTTTCATACCTCCAACCCTTATTTGAGAAAATACAAAATCTACATCTTCAAAGGCTTCTTTTGGGTCTTCTGTCGACATAATTGATATCTTATAATTATCTTTTTTTATCAAAAAGTTAATTATGATATTCATATCATCATTTCTCTCTTTCTCTATATCATAAAGTCTAATTTCATCTATATCTAGCTCATCATGATTTAAGAGTGAAAGTACTATTCCTGGTGTATGTCCACTTCCTGCTCCTGCAACAGCAACTTTTAATCCTTTTTTCATTTTATTGCTCCTTATCTATAAATATTTCCATAAATTCTTTAATATTATCAATTTTACTAGCCCTATCAATTGACTTTTCATTATCTAAAAACCTTCCTAGATAATCATAAAAAATATTTAAATCTTTTGCTTTCTCATTTAATACCAAGGATACTATTAACTTAACCTCTAATCTATCCCATATAATGGGACTATCTAAACTAATAATAATTAAAAATGTATCAGCTTTGGTCGTTTGAAGTATATGAGGAATTGCTATCATTTTTTCATATTCTGTAGCTCCCATTTCTTCTCTTTGAATCATTTGTCCTAAAGACTTATCAATATCGATACCAGATTTCAACTTTATAATTTTTGCTATTTTTAAAAGAACTTGATCTTTTGTTTTTATATTTGAATCATTTATAAGAACAGATTTTTTAAATATTTTGTATATACAATCTAGATTATCTTTTTTAAAGGCATTCTTAATATTATAAAGATCATTTTTTGTAAATAAAATATCTACATAAACTATTGGTGTTTTTGTATTTATATCTAAATCAACTGATGAAATGATAAAGTCATAATTATCAAGTTTATATCTTTTTAAATTTCTTAAATCTGTTATTGTTATCTTTTCAATATTTTTCTCGAATTGTTTTTTTAGTTGTGCTTTCATTATTTGAGCAGATGAGTTTCCAGAACCACATACAATAAGTATATTTTTGTTCTTATTTGATGAGCTTTCTATAGCAGCCATTATATGAAGAGCAATATAACCTATCTCATCTTCAGACAGCCTCGTCCTATATTTATTATTTATAACATTTGCTCCAACTGAAGCTATAATAAAAGAAATTTTATTTTCCTTTATATCTGAAAGAATTGGATTTTTCATGTTAAATCCATATTTTATCCTGTTAATTAAAGGACCTAGATGAATTGCAAGTGCAAAATATAATTCAATATTTTCTCTAAAATCATATTTTGTTACTTTATAAATTTCATCAATTATATCTTGAGATAATTTTAAAATATCTGATGATATTTTTTCTTGGTCTTTTACTATATTTTTTGCGATTAAGTGCATTGTTATATATACTAGTTCTTCTTTTGGAATTGTTATTTCAAGTTTGCCTTGAAGTTCTTTTACAATTTTATTAGCTATCTTAAATTCTTCATAAGATACAACTTTCTTTTCCATTTCTTTTGAAAGTTTGATGTATTTTTTCTGTCTTATTCTTAGTATAGATATATAGATATGTATAACTAAATTTTTGAAGTTTACATATGGCATATAATAATCTTCTCCAAAATCTAGTTCATCAACTATATCTTGAATCTTATTAAATAAAACCTTATTTTCATCATCATCAAATAATGAGGGATCTTCACCTATTTCATTTTTGATAGCAAGTCTTATATTTTTCTCACTCCCTTCAATTCTCATGCCATAATATGGCTTAGATACTAATTCTAGATTGTAATCTTTTAAGGTATCCCTAATAATAGGTAAATCCTTATTTATTTGAGATTCACTCACATGAAAGTTTTCAGCTAGTTCATGTTGTTTTATATAAGAGCTTGAAAATAAAAACATTCTTAAGATATTTTCATATCTTAATTCCTTATCTCCACTTTCTTCTTGAAAGTAAGCATATTTGTACCAATCATTTTTAAGGAAATTTTTAAACTTTTTTTCATCTAATATTTTGAAAAGATATCCCTTTCCTGTTTTAGATTCTATTATCGCCCCCTTATCTTTTATCTTTGAATTTAATAGATTTATCTCTTTTCTTATGGTTTTAGAAGATAATTCCATTATCTCTCCTATTTCCATAGACGTGTGATAATCATAGTCCGAAGTCAAGTAGTCAAATATTTGTTTTAATCTAGTTTCTATCATATAACCACCTTGTAAAATAATTATAACCAGTATTTAAGATAAGCTCCACTCAAACATTTTCCTTAAACTTACGGAAGATGTTTATTTGATTAAATTATTAAGTAAAATATAATCATAGAAAAGACAATTTTAAATATTATATTTTTGAAAAGATAAAGATGGAGGAATAATGAAAAAAATTATTGCTGTTGATATAGATGGAACTTTGCTGGATTCTAATAGACAGATTAGTCAGAGAACTAAAGAAGCCTTGATTAAAGCTCAAAAATTAGGTCATATAGTTGTTATAGCCTCAGGACGTGATCCTTTTGGAGTGTTTCCTTTTGCTAAAAAACTAGAGTTTGATAAATATAATGGACTTTTGTCTAATTTTAATGGTGGTAGGATTACTAATTTTCAAACTAAAGAAGTATTGATTAACCATGCTTTAGATATAGAACTTTCCAAGGAAATTCTAAAATTCAGTGAAGATAATATAGATATGGGCTATATTATTTATACAGATGATGGTATTATTACAAATTCTCACGATACCTATGTTTTAGATGAGGTTTGTGAAAAGGCCTTTACAACATATAAGGTTATTAAAAATTTAGCAGATACATTGGATTTTCCTATAAATAAAATCATGTTTTCCCAAGACCCAGCCCTCATAGATAAGGATGCTGAAAAGCTTAAGGATAAGTTTTTTGATAAAACTGCCCAAGTTAAGTCTACTCCTTATTATTATGAAATTATGCCAAAAGGAATTGATAAGGGAAGATCTTTGCTTGAAATTGCAAATTATTATAATATGGATATGAAAGATGTCATAGCTTTTGGCGATGAGGAAAATGACCTTACAATGATTGAAATGGCAGGGGTTGGTGTAGTAATGGAAAATGGAACTGATGAAATAAAAAAAATAGCAAACTTTGTTACAAAGTCTAATGATGAAGATGGTATAGCTTATTATCTAGAAAATTATGTTTTTTAGGAAACTTTATCATGTTAATTTTTTTTGACTTTGGGTATAAATATCTAGTACAATATTTTCTAACTAAGGAGGAAATATGATTATAGGAATACCTAAAGAAATAAAAGATCAAGAATCTAGAGTTGCTATAGTACCTGGCGCTGTAGCAGAGTTAGTAAAAGCAGATCATGAGGTTTGGATTGAAAAGGATGCAGGCCTTGATTCAGGAATAGATAATAAAGATTATGAAAATGTAGGAGCGAAGATTGTAGACAGTGCCAAAGAAATTTGGGAGAATTCTGATATGATTTATAAGGTTAAGGAACCTTTAAAAGAAGAATATAAATATCTAAGAGAAGGTCTTATTCTTTATACATATCTCCACCTTGCAGGAAATAAAGAACTTACAGATATACTAAGAGAGAAAAAAGTTACAGCCATAGGATATGAAACTGTTCAACTTGATGATAAGCTTCCACTTCTTAGACCAATGAGTGAGATTGCTGGAAGGATGTCTGTGCAAGAAGGTGCAAGATATTTAACAAAACCTGAAGGTGGCCGTGGAATACTTCTCCAAGGAGTTCCAGGAGTTAGACCTGCTCATGTAGTTATAATTGGTGCTGGTACTGTAGGAACTGCTGCAACAAGAATAGCAGCTGGTATGGGAGCTAGAGTTACAGTACTTGATGTAAATATAGATGCTCTAGCACATCTTCAAGACCTTTTCCCAGATAAGATTGAAACAGTTTATTCTAATCCGATGAATATAGAGTCATCTGTAAGAGATGCAGACTTGGTTATATCAACTGTTTTAATCCCAGGAAGACGTGCACCTCAACTTATTAAAGAAGATACAGTAAAACAAATGAAAGAAGGTTCTGTAATAGTTGATGTTGCTATAGATCAAGGTGGTTCTACTGATATTACAAAAGGTCATGCAACAAGCCATACAAATCCAGTATTTACGAAACATGGTGTAATCCACTATGCAGTAGCTAATATTCCAGGTGCAGTTGCTATAACTTCAACCTATGCCCTATCTAATGCTACAACAAAATATGCTAAAGCAATAGCAAACCTAGGTTTAAAAGCCGCTTGTGAAAAATTCCCAGAATTAATTTCTGGTATCAATACCTATGATGGCTACGTTACAAACGAAGGTATAGCTGAAGATACTGACAATGAATATAAAGAACTTAATATAAAATAACAAATTAATAGGCTCTTGCAATGAATAATTCATTTTGCAAGAGCCGTTTTTTAATGCTTTTTTAAATTTATTTGAGTTATTAAGGATACAGATATTAATATGAACAATTGTATAAATGTAAGAATCAAGAGATTTTTTTCATTTATATCCCCTACATTAATAAATACAAGTGTTAATATTATAGCTATTATTCCACCATAAAATGAATATTTAGATGCTAATTTTTGAGCTTTATACCAAGATTTTTCATCCTTCATTGAAAGTTTTGTCCTAAAACCTGAGTGTTTACTTATCTTAGATTTAGCCTTATATGATAAATAAATAGACAATATTATTAAGGTGATTGGAATTATAAAACTCACTATTAATATATACATATCTATCTCCACTAATCTTTATTTTTAAATCTATATGAAAGTTTATTTCTTTTAGAAAGTTTACTTATATTCCTTTCAAGCTTTTTATATTTTTTTATCCTTTCTTTATAATACCCATTTATAATTTGAATTAATCTTTCTTTATTTTCTTCTTTTCTAAACTCATAAGATTCTATTAAGCTAAGGATCCTGTTTCTAAATCTAAGTTCTTTATCTTTAGATTTTTTTACATAATCTTTTATATTCTCACTAAAGTTTCTTTCTAACTCTCTTCTTATTTCAAGACTATCATCTTTTATTTCATCTATTTTTTCGTCTAGATTCTTTCTTTTTTGATCAAGATTTTCTTTTAACACTTTCTTATAAGCTTCTGCTTTTTCTTCCATTTCTATAAGCTTTCTAAATCCATAAGCATCTTTTATAGAAAGATATGTATCGAGTAAAAATAAAAATATTAAAATATAACTTATAAAACTAATATTTGAATTTTCATATATCTTTATTTTAGGCATTACAAATTTATAGGTTAAATCATATAAAAATATAGATATGAATCCCCAAAAAAGCGAAGATCTCAAGCAAATATACCCCTTATAATTTAAGAATCTTTCATCGTAATCCCAGTATCTTATCTTAAATAATTTTTCTATTGCCCAGCCTGTTATAAGTTCTAAAATCGTTGCAATTATACTTCCTACTATAAATATAGATAATTTATTGTAAAGATTTCTTGTTGAAAATATTACACTTATAGCACCGAAACCATATATTGGTAGAATAGGTCCCTTTAAAAATCCCCTATTAGCAAATTTTTTTTCATTTAAACTAACCCAGGCTGTCTCCCATACAAATCCTAGAAATGAAAAGAAAAAGAATAAGTTTATATATCCCATAATTACTAACCTCTTTTTTATATTTTACCCTTATTATAGAACCTTTCTATTGATAAAAAAACACCAAAGTTACTATGTTAATAACTTTGGTATTACTGTTTAATTATTAAATTTCTTCTTTCAAATTACCATCCACTATTTTAAATACCCTATCACAATAATCTACAAGCCTAATATCATGAGTTACCATCACAATTGATACATCTTCTTCTCTACTTAAATTTTTAAGTATTTTAACTACATCAATGGCTCTTTTTGTATCAAGACTTGCTGTGGGTTCATCTGCTAGGATTAGGTCAGGAGATGGATAAAGAGCCCTTGCTATAGCAACTCTTTGCCTTTCTCCACCAGAAAGATCTGTTGGATACTTATCCTTTCTTTTATATACATCAAGTTTTTTCAAAAGATTTTCTGCTCTTTTTTCATCAAATTTGTTTTTCCCAAACTTATCTACCAATTTAAATTGATCCATAATAGTAAGGTATGATACTAAGTTTGATGATTGAAGGATAAAACCTATTTTATCAAACCTAAGGTTTGCAAGGTCTTTCTCACTTTTTTTGCTTATATTTTCATCTTTAAAACTTATAGAGCCTTCACTTGGTTTTTGAAGTCCTCCCATCATAGTAAGCATGGTTGACTTGCCAGAGCCTGATGGTCCTATAACTGCTACAAGCTCTCCCTTATTTATTGAAAATGATGTATCCTTTAAGGCTTCTATTTTTTCATCTCCATCTTTGAAGTATTTTTTTACATTATCAAATTTTATAATTTCCATTATTCTAAAGCCTCCAATGCTTCTACTTTTGAAACTGCTCTTACTGAGAAAATTGCCCCAAGAAGACTTGTTATAATCATAAGTAAACTTATTATTAGGTAATTAGTAAAATTCACTTTAAAAGGAACTTTAGCTGGCAAGAATATATTTGATATATATGTCAACCCTAACCCTATTAAAACTCCCAAGAAAACTAATATCAATGTTTGAAATATAACTGATTTCGATATATAGTAACTTGATATTCCTTGAATTTTAAGAATAGCAAAAGTTTGTTTCTTTTGCATAGTTATTATATAAATAAAAACTCCTAAAACTATTGATGATATAACTATCAAAAATCCTATCATCATTATAAAGGTAAGGTTTTGTGCTGTATATCCTGGCAATTTTTTTATAAATTCATTAATCTCTACTATATCATAATTATCATTTTCAATTTTTTTGTCATCATGGACAATTATTCCTGAAATTCTTTCTGGTGAATTATGGGGCATCTGAGGCGATGTATCTGCATCTTCTTTTTTATAATTCATAGCTTGATTTGATGCACTTTCAACAGATGTATAAAATACTGGTCTTACTGAAAACTTACTTTCTTCTGTAAACCCAACTATTTCATACTCTTTATCATTTTGAGAAAGTCTAATCTTATCTCCTAATTTAAATCCTTCTTCATCTTTAAGTGATTTAGAGCCTACAATCTCCTTAGTAAAATCTTCTATATCTCTTCCTTCAACAATACTTGGCCTTGCCTTAGATTTCTTATCAAGTCCCATAATGAATATTGAATAAGTTGTATTCTCACTTGTATCTCCATTTTTATAGGCTACCGCACTTAATACATTTATCGGAGATATGTCATGACCTTTGAACTTATCAATATCTTCTTTTTCTAGAACAGATGATAGAATATTCTTGTTTGTTCCTTTTTGTAAAATAACTCTATTTCCATTCCATAAGTCTACTGCCAATCTATCTGAAGATGAAAGGCCATAGGCAAGGGATGTTAGGAAAAATACCAAGTATGATATTAAAACTACTATTGATATTATAAGAATGAATCTTCCTTTTTCCTTTTTCATTTCTTTTAATGCTAAAAACATAATGCTTCCTTAATTTTAGATTTGTTGAACACGTGCCCTCATTCTTATGTTATACCGCATTTATTTGTATAAGGTAAATCTTTATAGATATTTCCCTATTGCTATAAAATGAAAATAAAATGTTTAAAGTTCTTTGTTCAAATAAAAAAAAGCAAGACTAAGCTTGCTCATATTTATTTGCCCAACATGAAGTTATTAAGGGGATTACTATAATAGTAAATATAACTGATGCAGCAACCTGAGCTGTTGCTATTTCTACAAAAGGCATCCAAGTCTTGTCTATTGAGCCAATGATTGCAGGAACTGCTATGGCGTTGGCTCCTGTTGTTGAAATTGCCCAAGCAGAATGTCCTCTCCTTTTATTTATCTTCATATCTATAAATACTGTAAATGAACCCATTATAAATACTACTATTACGCCAAGAAGAATCCCTGAAAGTCCTCCCTTAAATATATCAAATATATTTATTCCAGCTCCCATGCTAAGACCTAAAAATACTATTATATATTTTTGACATTTCCTTAAATTTTCTCCAAATTCATGGTCTATATTTCCAATAATCATACCAAAAATAAGAGGTACTATGGAGTCTATAATATTTAATACTGAAATATTTGCCATACCACTTGATCCAAATATCAAAAGAGCTAAAAAAGGGCCTGTAATAATGCCCGCAATTCCTGCGCCCGCATTATCAATTTCATCCCCATATTCAAGATTTAAGGAGATAAAAACTGAATTGTTATGATTTAAAGTCCCACATACTAAGGCAAGGATTGATATACCAAATATACCTTCTTTTCCAAAAAATTTAGATACTAAAAATACTATCACTACCCCTATAAAAACTCTGGCTATAGATATAATCCCTGTTCTTTTTACTGCAGTTGCTAGATTTTCAAATCTAAGCCCTGTTCCAGATATGGTTAGATTTAATGCCATAAGTCCAACCATTCCTTCTGTTGTAAAAAGATGTTTGGAAAATTTTCCTATAGTAAATAGATTTGGAAAAAATGAATTTAATATTGCTGTTATAAACAAGGGAATCATCATATTCCCTGCTGGTATTTTTTTAAATAATTTTTCTATCATAAAAACTCCTCAAATATAAACTTACTCTAAAACAAAGATTTTTCTATTTATATATTAAAATTAAAATTTTAACAATATTTTTATAAGTTTTAATATTTTAAGATTTCAATTTAAAAAGGCTCTTGCATGAATTACTCTTGCAAAAGCCTTGTAAATATTGGAAGATCAAGTTATTTTTTATTTAGATTTTACTAGTTCAAGTGGACTTGCCACATACTCTTCTACTTTTTCACCTTGAAGATATTTTATTGCAGTTTCCAAAGCAATCTTGCCCATTTCTTTTGGTTTTTGAGCAACTGTTGCCGATAACTTTCCTTCTTCAACAGCCTTTAAGGCATCTTCATTTCCATCAAAACCTACTATGGTTATATTTTTGCCACTTGCCTTAATTGCTTCAGCAGCCCCCATTGCCATTTCATCATTTTGTGAAAATACTGCCTTAAGTTCTGGATGAGCTTGAAGTAAGTTCTCCATTACACTCATTCCTTCTGCCCTATCAAAATTTGCAGTTTGGCTAGCTACAAGATCTATTTTTCCATCTGTAGCATTCTTAAATCCTTCTCCACGTTCCCTTGTTGAACTTGCTCCAGGTATTCCTTCAAGTTGAACTACTTGGGCTCCTTCTCCAACAGCTTTTAGTATGAATTCTCCAGCCATTTCTCCACCTTTTACATTATCACTTGCAACTAAAGATACTACTTTACCTTCATCTGATTTTCTATCTACACAGATTACTGGAATGTTTGCATCATTTGCATTTTGTACAGATGGTGATATAGCTGTTGAGTCTACTGGGTTTATGATTATTAAATCAAGTCCTTGGGTTATAAGATCTTCTACTTGATTTGATTGAGTTGATGAGTCATTTTGAGCATCCATTATAACTACATTTACCTTCTTATCTTTAGCTACTTCTTCTATACCCTCTCTTACTGACACAAAAAATGGGTTATTTAGTGTAGACATTGATACACCTATTTTTATATCAGCTAAGTCTTCTTTCTCATCTTCTTTTTCTTCTTTTGTGATAGCTTTATTTGAACTATCATCTGCCTTGTCCTTTCCTCCTTCAATAGAGCATGCTGTAAATACAAAAAGTCCAAGCAATAAGCTTAATAATATTTTAGATATTTTTTTCATTTTTCTCTCCTATTTGCTTCTCTTACGGTCGATTAAAACTGCTATAAAGATTACAATACCTTTAACTATTTGTTGGTAAAAACTTGAAACTCCCAATAGGTTAAGACCATTGTTCAATACCCCTAGTATAAGTACACCTATAAGTGTACCAAAAAGTGAACCTTGACCACCTGACATAGAACATCCACCCAAAACTACTGCTGCTATGGCATCCATTTCATAACTTGTACCTGCTGTTGGTTGGGCTGAGTTAAGTCTTGATGTTAATACTAGTCCTGAAAGTACACTCATTAAGGCTGATATCATATAAACAATTATTTTTACTTTTCCTATATTTATACCTGATATAAAACTTGCTTTTTCATTTCCTCCTACTGCATAAACCCTCCTACCAAAGGCTGTCTTATTTAACACTAGAGAAAGTATTATAAATACTATTAAAAATAGAATAACTTGGAATGGAATACCTAAAACTCTTCCTCTCCCTAAGAAGGCAAATACAAAGTTATCTCTTTGTCCTGGAATTGGTCTACCATCTGTATAAACTAGTGTGATTCCCCTATAAATGGTCATTGAGGCAAGGGTTACTATAAATGGCGCAAGTTTTCCTTTTGTTATAAATAAACCATTTATAAAACCTAATAACAATC
This sequence comes from Anaerococcus faecalis, assembly GCF_013371425.1. Lineage (NCBI taxonomy): Bacteria > Bacillati > Bacillota > Tissierellia > Tissierellales > Peptoniphilaceae > Anaerococcus > Anaerococcus faecalis. The sequence goes on along the minus strand of NZ_JABVBA010000017.1, from coordinate 6,704 downwards.
CTAAGGCTATAGCTATAAAAATAGCTAAAAATACATTAATACCACTTGCTAAAAGCCCTGCAAAAATAGCAGATGTTAAAGCAAGCATAGAACCTACTGATAAATCTATTCCACCAGTAAGTATTACAAATGTCATACCCAACGCTATAAAACCATTTACTATAAGTTGTCTTAAAAGATTCATAAGATTTGATGGCCTTATAAACCTAGGGTTTAGAACTGATACAAAAACAATAAGCACCAAAAGTGCAATTATAGTTCCTACATTCTTATTGGATTTCAAGAAACTTTTTGACTTCTCTTTCATAAACTTCCTCCTGTTGCAAGAGTCATAATTTTCTCTTGGTTTGCATCTTCTTTAAGTATTTCACCTTGAAGAGAGCCTTCATAAATTACATAAATCCTATCAGATAAACTTAAAAGCTCTGGAAGATCTGATGAGATAAGGATAACTGAAAGGCCTTTTTCAGTAAGATTTGAAATTAGATTATAAATTTCTCTTTTAGCACCTACATCTACCCCTTTTGTTGGTTCATCTAAAATTAGAATTTGTGGATTTATGGCAAACCACTTGGCTATTACAACCTTTTGTTGATTACCTCCTGAAAGATCACCTGTCTTTGTTTCAATATCCATAGCCTTTATCTTAAAATCATCTTTTAATTTTTGACTTAGGGTCTCTTCCTTTTTTTTATTTATAAATCCACCATCAAGGATTTCTTTAAAGTTTATCAAAGAAATATTCTCCCTAATAGATTCATCTAATACCAAGCCTTCTTCCTGTCTATTTTCAGTAACAAAAGCAATTCTATTTGCTATAGCATCTTGTGGGTTTTTAATAGTTATATGTTTTCCATTTAAGATAACCTCGCCACTATCTTTTGGGTCAAGCCCAAAAAAAGACCTCATAATTTCAGTTCTTCCTGCCCCCATAAGTCCAGAAATACCTAAAATCTCACCCTTTTTAAGTTTTATATTTATATTTTTAAAATAATTCTTGCTTGTAAAATTTTTAAGCTCAAGTATTACATCACCAGGTCTATTTTCTATCTCAGGATAAAAATCTCCTATATCTCTACCCACCATAAGAGATACTACTTCATTTTCATTAGTCTTTTCAGTATCAAGAAGGGCAACTGACTTTCCATCTCTCATTACTGTTATTTTATTAGAAAGAGAGAAAATCTCCTCCATCCTATGAGATATATAAATCATAGCTACATTATTTTTCTTAAGTCTTGACATTAATTCAAATAGCTTTTTTATCTCATTATTAGTAAGAGCACTTGTTGGTTCATCAAGGATTAAAAGTTTAACTTCATTTAGGTTGGCTTTTGCAATTTCCATCATCTGCCTTTGACCTACAGATAAATTTCTTACTTTCTCTTCTGGATTGATATTTATATCTAGAGAGTCAAAAAGTTTCTTACATTTCTCTTTCATTTTTTTAAAGTCAAGAAAAAACCCCTTTTTTATCTCTTGATTCATGAAAATATTTTCATAAACTAAGAGATCTGGAAAGTCTATCAGTTCTTGATGAATAAAGGAAATTCCAAGATTTTTTGCAATATCCTGCTTGTCTATAGAAACTTTTCTTTCATCGACAATTATCTCACCTTCATCTTTTTCTAAAATTCCTGATAGGATGTTCATAAGAGTTGACTTCCCAGCCCCGTTTTCTCCTACAAGGGCATGTATATCCCCACCTTCTATAGAAAAATCAACCCCTCTAAGTACGTGATTTTTTCCAAATGACTTATATATATTATTCATTTGTACTTTCATATTAAGCTCCTAGAAAATATTTCCTGATTCAAGAATAATATTAGAGTAAGGAGTAGTTTCTCCTGTTCTTATTATGAACTTACAAGCTGAAAGCTTTCTTTTAAAGTCTTCATGACTAACATAGCTTGGTTTGATGTTTGGAAGGAGCTTTTTTATAGCTGCTTCTTGCTTCTTGTTTTTCTCTTTAATCTCACTTGCCAAAATATATCCTTGACAGATATAATCATTGAGTAATGTCTCTAAAACATCAATAAATTTAGGTTCTCCTAACTTTAAGGATATGTCAATTTTTTTATCACTTTCTATTGGAAGCCCACAATCTCCTATGGCTATGAGATCAGTATGTCCCAAATCTGAAAGAGCTTTGGAAATCTCTGAATTTAAAATTCCATTTTTTTTCATGATAAATTCTCCTTGAATTTTTTAACTTCTTCTATACTTGGAATAGAAGTTGAAGCTCCATCTTTCATACAAGCTAGGGCTGATGCTATTGATGCCAAATCCATAGATTTTTTTATATCATCTCCCTTATAATAACTTCCTACAAAAAATCCCATAAAGGTATCTCCAGCTCCAGTTGTATCAACAGTATTAACTATGTATGCCTTTTGTTTAATAAGTTCATCCTTATCAAAATAAATAGAACCATTTGCCCCAAGAGTTAAGATTACCTTCAAATCTGGATAAGTCCTTCTAAAAAATTCAATTATCTCATCATTGTTAGAAAACTTGCTTATATCCTTAGCTTCTGTTTCATTTAGGATAAGTAGGTCTAGTTTACTAAAGTCAAGATTAAAAATAACCTCATTTATAGGTGATGGATTAAGGACTATTTTCATCCTCTTCTCCTTTGCCTTATCTACTATATAGGAAAGAGATGAAATCTCATTTTGTAAAACTAAGACATCATCTTTTGAGAAATAATCCAATACTTCATCTACAAATTTCTCATCTATATCAAAGTTTGCTCCCTTGTATAAAACAATTGAGTTCTCTCCATTCTTATCGACTTGAATAAGAGCGTTTCCTGTATCACTATTAGACTTTCTAAAAAATTTTGTATTAATTGAATTTTCTTCAAACAAGTTTTTAATAAATTCTCCATCATTACCAAAAAGACCAGCATGATATAAATTATCATAAACTTTTTTTAAGGCAATCGATTGGTTTAATCCCTTGCCGCCTGGCTTTTTTTTCAATGAAATTGATGAAATAGTTTCTCCAGGCCTTGCAATATGATCAACCTTAAAATAAGAATCTATATTTACAGAACCAAAATTTAATATATTCATATAAGCACCTCTTTTATTATGCCTTTTATCGAAACGTTTGCGACCTATTAAGTATAAAATTATAAAGACTCTTTGTCAAGTATTTTAAAAATTTTTATATTTAGCAAAGTATTATGTTACTTTTTTCTTTTAACAAAGCTATCCCAGTCTTTTTTGAAATTTTCTATTCCTTGACTTGTTAGTGGGTGGGTCCACATTTTCTCAAATAATGTCCCTGGTATTGTTGCTATATCACTTCCTGCTAAGGCTGCTTCTTCTAGATGTTTGTTTGTTCTTATTGATGCTGCTATTATTTCACTTTCAAGTCCATAGTTTTCTAGAACTTGTTTTAATTTATAGATTAGTTCTACTCCATCTTCTCCCATATCGTCTATTCTTCCTATAAATGGTGATATATAGCTTGCTCCTGCTTTTGCTGCCATTAGTCCTTGGCTTACTGAGAATATTAGGGTACAGTTTGTCTTTATCCCTTCTTTTGAAAGGGTGTTTATTGCTTTTAGACCTTCTTCTGTCATTGGTATCTTTACTACTATATTTTCTGCCCATTTTGCTATTTCTCTTGCTTGTTTTACCATCTCATCGTATGTGTAGCTTGTAACTTCTGCTGATATTGGGCCATCTACTATTGATGCTATTTCTGTTACTACTTCTTTGAAGTCTCTTCCTTCTTTGTTTATGAGTGAGGGATTGGTTGTTACCCCATCACATAGACCTAGGTCATTTATTCGCTTTATTTGTTCGACATTTGCTGTGTCTAGAAAAAATTTCATTTTTTACTCCTTTGTAATCATTATTTAGTATACTCTTACCCAACTTAATAATTTAATCTATAAATTTTACTATGATATAATAAAAAGCAAATAGTCCAGGAGGAATAAATATGAAAATAATTCTAGCTGTTGATAGGGATTTTGGAATAGGAAAGGATAATAAACTTTTATTTAGATTAAAAAAAGATCTAGCCCATTTTAAAAAGCTTACCCTAAATAACATAGTAATAATGGGTAGAAAAACATATGAGTCTATGGGAGGAGGTCTTCCTAGAAGAGAGAATATAGTTCTAACTCGTAATAAGGATTACAAAATAAATGACGGACTTGTTTTTAATAATGTAGTAAAACTTTTATCCTATCTTGAAAAAAATAAAAATGATAGGGATATTTTTGTAATAGGAGGAAATGAAATAGTAGAGCTTTTACTATCTTTCTGTGATGAAGCTATTATCACAAAAATAGATACTAAAAAAGATGCTGATACTTTCCTTCATAATTTTGATAATGACAAAAATTTTGAAATTTATAAGGAATCTGACATAATAAACGAAAATGATACTGATTTTAAATATGTATATTATAGGAGGAAATCATGATTGAAATATTTGTATCAGAAAAATGTCCACATTGTACTGAAGTTATAAAAAATTTTGAAAATGATGAAAATTATTATGGAAAAGGAGCAAAACTCATAAATATAAACGGACCTTTATCCAATCTAAAGAAATTTCTATCATATAGGGATAAGCTTGAAGGATTTGAAAAAATAAAAGAAGAGGGGAAAATAGGAATTCCATCAAAGGTTGTCGATGGAAAAGAAGTTTTATTTTTTGAACAAGTTTAGAAAATATAATTTATAAAGTAAAAATATTACAAATACCAGTTTAAGCCAAGTCTTATCCTGGTATTTTTTATTTCATATTGACAGCTATCGATATGAGCTTTATACTAATAATTGGAAGGAGTTATTATGGATTTAGAAAAACAAGCTAAAATTTATAAAGCCTTATCTGAAGAAAATAGGCTTAGAATAATAGGTATTCTACAAACAGAAAAAAAATGTGCTTGTGAAATATTAGATTACCTTGAAATAAGTCAGTCTACCCTATCTCACCACATGAAAATTCTTTGTGAATGTGGGCTTGTGGAATGTCAAAAAAAGGAAAAATGGTCTTATTATAACCTATCAAAAGATATGACCGATGAAATTATAGAAAGTTTACAAAGCTTATTTAAAAAAAAGGAGAGAAGATGAAAGATAGTAAAAAGGAAATTAGTTTTTTTAATAGGTATTTATCTATATGGGTTATTATTTGTATGGTTATAGGAATATTCATAGGACAATTTATACCTCAAATTCCTAATTTTTTAAATAAATTTCAATATGCTAACGTATCAATACCTATGGCAATCCTAATATGGCTTATGATATATCCTATGATGATGAAAGTAGATTTCCAATCTATTAAAAATGTCGGCAAAAATCCCAAGGGTTTATTTCTTACTTGGCTTGTAAATTGGGCTATCAAACCCTTTACCATGTTTTTAATAGCTTGGTTTTTCTTTTTTGTTGTATTTTCAAGAGTTATTGATGTAAATCTTGCACGTGAATATCTTGCTGGTGCTGTACTTTTGGGAGCTGCTCCTTGCACTGCCATGGTGTTTGTATGGAGCCATCTGACAAAAGGGGATCCTGCTTACACTGTTGTTCAGGTAGCAAGTAATGACCTTATTATACTTATTGCCTTTGTTCCTATAGTTAAATTTTTGCTAGGAGTTACAAATGTTTATGTCCCTTGGGATACTTTAATCTTATCTGTGGTTTTATTTGTTGTAATTCCACTCATAGCTGGCATTTTTACCAGACATATAGTAGAAAAAAATAAAGGAATTTTTTACTTTGAAAATAAATTTATAAAGAAGTTTGATGGATTAACCACTGTTGGTCTTTTGCTTACCTTGATTTTGATTTTCTCATTTCAAAGCGATACCATTGTTTCAAATCCAAGTCATATTATTCTTATAGCAATTCCTCTAACCTTACAAACCTTTTTAATCTTCGCTATAAGCTTTATATCAAGCAGACTTATAAGACTTCCTTTTAAAGTTGCAGCACCAGCTTGTATGATAGGTGCCTCCAACTTTTTCGAACTTGCAGTAGCTGTAGCAATAGCACTTTTTGGTATGGACTCTCCAGCAGCTTTAGCTACGACAGTTGGCATTTTAACAGAAGTTCCAATAATGTTACTATTAGTAAACATTGCCAATAAATCAAGAAAGTTGTTTAAATCATGAAAAAAATAGCCTTTATCTGCACACATAATTCGTGTAGAAGTCAAATTTCAGAAGCTTTAGCTAAACTTTATAATAAAGGAGAATTTGAAATATTCTCTGCAGGGACTCATTTAAAAAATGAAATTAATCCCGATGCTATTAGGCTTATGAAAGAGATATATAATATAGATATGAGTAAAAGTCAAAAACCTAAATTAATAGAAGATATTGGAAAAGTAGACTATGTTGTAAGTATGGGGTGTGATGTTGTGTGTCCTTTTATGGATTATAATTATGAATATATAGAGTGGTCAATAGATGACCCTAGTGGAAAAGATGATAGCTACTTTAAAAAAATAATTTCTGAATTAGATTCTAAAATAAGAAATTTCTTAGATTCAATATAAAAACTTTCTTATTTTATGGACTTAGAAAGCTTATAAGATAAAATCCGAGACTGTGTAAAGTTTTGTGTATAGAAACCTCCTGATTAGGGTAAAGAAAAACTAACCAGGAGGAATTTTTATGCCAAGAAAAAGACCGGAAACAAGAAGAAGTAAAATAGCAAAAATGTTAATTG
>NZ_JABVBA010000016.1:0-25693 GCF_013371425.1 Anaerococcus faecalis | reverse complement strand
AGTGAAGGTAAACATCATCTAGTTGCTACAAATGCTGTTGCTAGAAAACTTTGTCATACTATTTACGCTGTTTTAACTAAAAACGAAGATTATCAAGTTCAAGCTTAATTTCAATACTTATTTTTAGACTAAGTCTTTAGGTTTATTTCTCATGCCTATTTTTAGTTTTTATTATGTTATTTTTATTCAATATCTTTTTCTAATTTTTTTCATTTTTACTCTTGACTTTTAATGGTTAGTCTTTTTTTCTTATAATAGGCTAAAAAAAGAAAGCCCTAGGGCTTTCTTTAATATAATTAGATAAATAATCCTGCACAGACTACAGATACTACTGTAATAAGTTTTATAAGGATATTTAATGATGGACCTGAAGTATCTTTGAATGGATCACCTACTGTATCACCTACTACTGCTGCGTGGTGAGCTGGTGAGTTTTTACCACCTTCTTCTCCAGATTCTATGAATTTCTTAGCATTATCCCAAGCACCACCAGCATTTGACATAAATATTGCCATTAGTACACCAGTTACAAGGGATCCTGCTAGAAGACCTCCTAATGTTTCTGGTCCGAATACTTTTCCTACAAATAGTGGAACTATTATTGCAAGAGCTCCAGGGATAATCATTTCTTTTAGTGATGCTTTTGTAGAAATATCAACACATGAAGCATAGTCTGGGTGCTCAATTCCTTCAAGGATACCTGGTTTTTCTCTAAATTGTCTTCTTACTTCATTTATCATTTCTGTTGCAGCTTTTCCAACTGAATTCATTGTTAAAGCTGAAAATAAGAAAGGAAGCATACCACCGATAAACATTCCTGCTACTACTTTTGAGTCAAGTAGGGAAAGTGTGTCAAGATTTACTGTTTCTGTATATGTTACGAATAGTGAAAGTGCAGTTAAAGCTGCAGATCCTATTGCAAATCCTTTACCAATAGCTGCTGTTGTATTTCCTACTGAGTCAAGTTCATCTGTAATTTCTCTTACTGATTCATCAAGTCCACTCATTTCAGCAATACCACCAGCGTTATCTGAGATTGGACCATAAGCATCTACTGTTACTGTTGTTGCTGTAATTGAAAGCATACCTACTGCTGCAAGTGCTATACCATACATTTGCATTGTGTGATATGAAACAAGTATTCCTATGGATATAAGGATAATTGGTCCTACTGTTGAAAGCATACCACTTGAAAGACCTGCTATGATGTTTGTGGCAGCTCCTGTTTGGCTTTCTTCTGCTATTCTTTTGACTTGGTTGAATTTTTCAGATGTAAAGACCTCTGATAAAAATCCTATTAATATTCCTACAAGTATTCCGACAACTACACATATAGCTGCTTTCATATTACCAAAATACATACTTGAAAGTATAAATGATGCTATTAGTACAATTGCCCCTGATATATAGATTGTAAACATAAGGGCAGATTGTGGTGAATTTTGTCTTTTTCTTAAGAAAATGAAAGCTGCCAAAATTGATGAAAATATGCCTATAGATGATAGTACAAGTGGAAATTTGATACCATTATCTCCAAATAAGGCAAAACCTAATACCATAGCTGAAAGAATTGCTCCAGCATATGATTCAAAAAGGTCAGCCCCCATTCCAGCTACATCTCCTACGTTATCTCCTACGTTATCAGCGATTACAGCTGGATTTCTTGGGTCATCTTCTGGGATTCCCTCTTCTACTTTTCCTACAAGATCAGCTCCAACATCTGCAGCTTTAGTATAAATTCCTCCGCCTACTCTTGCAAAGAGTGCTACAGAACTTGCACCAAATGAGTATCCCATAAGTGTTGCAGGATCTCTAAAGATTAGATAAACCAAACCTACTCCAAAAAGTCCAAATCCTGTTACTGCAAATCCCATTACAGAACCTCCAGCAAAAGCAACTTTCAAAGCGTCAGGAAGTCCCTTACTCATTGCTTCGTTTGTACATCTAGCGTTTGATGCGGTTGATATTCTCATACCTACGTATCCTGCTAGCATTGATAATAAAGAACCAAAGATATAGCAAATCATAGTGTTTATATCAATAAAAACAGCTATAAGAATTGCAACTATGACTACAAATAAGATTACATATTTATATTCACGAGATATAAAAGCCATGGCTCCTTCTTTGATATTTCCTGATATAGCCTTCATTCTTTCATTGCCTTCGCTTACTGGAAGAATATTTGATTTAATTTGAAATAACATAAATAAAACTGCAATGATTGCTGCTATAACAGGTAAAAATTCTGAAAACATAAACTCCTCCTATTATTTAATAAGTTTTACTTATCTATTATATAACATATTAATAGTGAAAACAATTTATTTTAAAAAAATTCACATAATAAAATCAAAAAAGCAAATAAGCAAGGTAATAATAACTTAAAAATTTCTAAAATTGGCGTATGATAAAAAAGGGAGGATATTATGAATTATAAATACAATGATAGTAATAGAAATCTAATAGAATTTGTTTTCGAAAATGAAAAAGGAAATCCATTTTTTAAGGGAAATATGGGAGAAATCTTTCCAAATATTGGAGAAGATAAAATTCTTTTAGGGCTAGGAAAAAAGAATGAATTTAGTAAAGAAGTTCTAAAAGAAGCAGTGTATAAGTTAATAAGATATATAAAATCAAAAGATATAGAAGAGATAAGCTTTATTGAAAATCAATTTAACTTTAAAGATAAGGAATATCTTTTAAGTATAGTTGAGGCGATAGAATCTGGTATTTATGAATTTGACCATTACAAAAAAGAAAAAAGTCTAGTAAAGCTTGAGAATATAAATCTTCCTAAAAACTTAGAAGAATATAAGGAAGACTTAGATGAACTTTTAAATGTACTTTTAGGACAAAAACTTGCTAAGGATTTAGTAAATTTAAGATCTAATGATATTTACCCAGAAACTTTAGCAAATTACGCTAAAAAAGAGCTAGAAGATCTTGGTGTTGATGTAAAAATATATCAAAAAGATGAGATTCTTAATATGGGTCTTACTGCCTACTACAATGTTGCTAAAGGCTCAGATAATGAACCAAGATTTATAGTAATGGAATACCTACATGGAAAAGATGATGAAAGACCTTATGTATATGTAGGAAAGGGTCTAACTTATGATTCAGGTGGATATTCTATAAAAACAAGTGATGGAATGAAAACAATGAATTCTGATATGGGTGGATCTGGTACAGTTATTGGAGCAATGAAGGCCATAGCGAAAAATAAACTTAAGAAGAATATAGTTGGCATAGTTGCAGCTTGTGAAAATTCGATTTCTGGAAGATCCTATAAGCCTGGTGATATAATAAAGGCAAGAAATGGGATGACCATAGAGGTTGATAATACAGATGCTGAAGGAAGAATAACTCTTGCTGATGCGGTAAACTATGGTGCTACAGAATATAATCCAGAGCTAATGATTGACCTTGCAACCCTTACAGGAGCAGTTTTAGTAGCTCTTGCAGAAACCTATACAGGAGCTATAACAAACAATGATGAAGCCTTTGCTAAGGTTATAGAAGCAAGTAAAGTTAGTGATGAAAAAGTTTGGCAACTTCCAAATGATCCATTTATTAGAAAATACAATGAATCAGAAAATGCCGACATCAAAAACACAGGAGGAAGGATGGCAGGTTCAATTACTGCTGGACAATTTATAGAAAACTTTGTGGAAAACACTCCTTGGGTTCACTTAGATATAGCAGGAACAGCTTATCTTTCAGCTCCACAAGGTCTAAATCAAAAAGGAGCAACAGGAGTTCTTGTAAAAACTCTTTATAATCTAGCAAAAAATAAATAATCATAGAAAAAAGCTTGTTGCAAGGACTAATTATCCTGCAACAGCTTTTTTACGTTCATGAATAAGCGGAATCAGACTACTTACTTCGAACGCAGTGAGATAAAACCCCTATCACAATTGAGGAATTGAATTGATAAAGGTGTTATGTAGTAGCAGTCTTTGTATAGTTAGACTGAGGTTTTATCTAGGAAAGTAGATTAGGTTAATACAGCTATTCACTAAATATAAAAGCTAAACATATAGGTATTATAAAAATCACGGAGACTTCTCCTTACAGTCGAAGTAAGGGGTGTGACCATAGCTTATTTCAATATAAATAAGCCATAGACTCTCTAAGACGACCCCAAAAAGTTGTACCAAATACCAGATTGAGTTTTTACTTACTCTTTTATCGTCTTTTTTATCTTCTTTAGGTTTTTCAGGATTAGCTACAGCTTCACCTTCTTCATTTATTTTATACATAACAACTGTTACATTATCTAAATTGTTATAACCTACTACTGGAACATCAAATACTCCCTCAACGAAATACTTTGAGCCTCTTTCAGATGTAGGTTTTACTTTAAAAGTAACTGTTGTCCCTCTTTTAGCTTCATAATCTACAACACTATGTGGATTAAAAGATTGGTCTACTCCATTTACACTTACAACAAGGTTTTCATTATTCTTTAGACACCTTAGATGAAGGCTTTGAAGATGCTTTTTCCTATTTATTAATGGAGTAATTCATAGTAGACTTAAATCAACCAATTGCTTAGAAAGACTAAACGAAGAAGTTAGAAGGCGTGAAAAAGTGATTAGAATATTTCCAAATGAAGACTCAGCTATTAGACTAATAGGAGCAATCCTCATTGATATCAATGAGGATTGGATAACATCTTCTAAATTGTATATTAGAATGAAATAGTAAATATTGGACTAGGATAATTTACACAATATTATGGACTTGACTGTAAATTTTTCTTGATTTTTTAATCTACTTGTATAATAATATATTACTATTAAGCTTTAATTTGAACTTCTTGTAGTATAATGAAAGTTAAGGAGTAAGTATGAGAATTAATTCTTTAAATGAAATGAGAGATTTTGCCTTTGATTTTGCTAAAAAGCTTAGGCCAGGTCAGGTTATAAATTTAGTTGGAGATATGGGAGCAGGTAAGACTACTTTTGTATCTTTTGTAGGTGAATATTTAGAAGTTTCTGATACTTCATCACCTACTTTTGCTATTGTAAATATTTACAATGTCAAGGATTTTGATATATACCATCTAGATCTTTATAGGTTTGAAAATGAGGATGATATTTTGGATATAGATTTTGAGACTTATTTTTATCCGGAAGATGCCATTACATTTATTGAATGGGCCGATAGGGCTAAGTCTTATCTACCAGATGATATGATTGAAGTTAGAATTGAAAAAATCAACGAGAACACAAGAGATATTAGTATAATTTAGTATAGGAGATAAAATGCGAGTTTTAGCCATTGATACATCTACTATGATTTCTACTGTAAGTATTAGTGAAGATGGTAAAATTATAGGAGATTTTAATGTAAATCAAGAAAAAACTCATTCCGAATCCCTTGTTCCTATGATTGAAAGTTTACTTTCATTTTTAGGACTTAGGCTTTCAGATATAGATATATTTGCTGTTGCAAAGGGACCTGGATCTTTTACAGGTCTTAGGATTGGGATGACTATAGCAAAGACATTTGCCCAAGTAAGGAATAAAAAGTTGATTCCTATTTCAACTCTTAAGGCACTAGCTTTAAATTCTTCAAGTAAGTACAAGGCAAGCATGTTAGATGCTAGGGGAAATAGGGTTTATGGAGCACTTTACGGTGAAAATTTAGAAGAAATTGTTAAGGAAGATCTATATAATATAGATGATTTTTCAAATTTTTGTAATGATTCAGGACTTTCTTTTGACCTAGTTTCAGAAATATCTATTAAGTATAAGGATAAGTTTAAAAGAGCTAATATCTTAGATTTTTCTTATACCTCGTGTATAGGTAGGAACTTATGTAAGCTTGCCATAGATATGAAAGATGAGGAATTTGAATTATTTAAACTTGTTCCTAATTATATGAGAAAGTCCCAAGCTGAAATAGATAGAAAGAAGAAGTTGAATGATTAGAAATATGACTTTGGCTGATTGTGATAATGTTTATAGGATAGAAAATGACTCATTCTACGAGCCTTGGAGTAAAAAAGACCTTATAAAAGATTTACAAATGAATAAACACAAAAGACACTTTGTCTATGATAAGGGTGGAGAAGCTGTTGGTTTTTACATAGTATCTGTAATTTTGGACGAGGCTGAAATATATACTATAGCTGTAGATGAGGCTTTTAGAGGTCAAAATATAGGTTCTTTTATGCTTGAAAGACTTATAAATGATTCTATAAGAACCGGAGTAAAAAAGATTTGGCTTGAGGTTTCTACTGAAAATGTCCATGCCTTAAATCTTTATGAAAAATTTGGCTTTGAGAAGATAAGACTTAGGAAAAATTATTATTCTAAGATAAATGAAGATGCTTATATAATGTTAAAGGAATTAAAGTAATGAAAGACTTTTATACAATTGGAATCGAAACTTCTTGTGATGATTCTTCTGTAGCTATTTTAAAAAATGATAGGGAAGTTTTATGTAACTTAATATCTTCCCAAATTGATATACACAAGATATTTGGAGGGGTTGTTCCAGAGATTGCATCAAGAAAGCACCTTGAGGCTATAAATCCACTTATAGAAAAGGCCCTTATGGATACTGGACTTTCTTATGATGATATAGATTTAATATCAGTAACCAAAGGTCCAGGTCTTATAGGTTCACTTTTGGTTGGAATTTCTGCAGCCAAGGCCCTTTCTCTTTCAACCAATACTCCAATGATTGGAACAAATCATATGCAAGGTCATATTTGTGCAAACTATCTTTCAAATAAAAAATTAAAACCTCCTTTTATATCTTTAGTTGTAAGTGGAGGACATACTTATCTTGTAAGAGTTGATGATTATACAGATTATGAAATAATAGGACAAACTAGAGATGATGCCGCTGGAGAGTCTTATGATAAGGTGGCAAGGGCAATAGGTCTTGGATATCCAGGTGGACCAAAGATTGATAAACTTTCCAAAGAAGGAGATAAGGAAGCTATAGACTTTCCAAGGGTAATGCTTGAAAAAGACTCCTATGATTTTTCGTTTTCAGGACTTAAGACTTCAGTTTTAAATTATTTAAACCAAAAAAGCCAAAAAAATGAAGAAATAAATAAGGCGGATGTCGCTGCAAGCTTCCAAGAAGCTGTAGTAGATGTTTTAGTAGCAAAATCTATGAGATTGCTTGATGAAACAGGTCTTAAAACTTTGGCTGTTTCAGGTGGAGTTGCTGCAAACTCAAGACTTAAGGAAAGACTTAAAGAAGAATGTGACAAAAGAGATATCAGATTTTATAATCCAGATATAATCCTTTGTACAGATAATGCAGCCATGATTGCCATGGCAGGATATTTAAATTACAAGGCAGGGGAAAGATCTGACTCTTATTTGAAAGTATATCCAAACCTTGGTTTATAATGTTATAATATAGATATGAAAAAAGATGAGAAAAAACTAGTTTCACAAAAACTGAGAAATTATAATAAAAAAAATAAAATAATGTACTTTCTTTACTTTTTATCATCTATATCAGTTTTTGCTTTTGGTCTTTATTATAGAGAAGTTCTCGAACTTGTAGGAGGTGTATTTTTGGCCTTAAGATGTATTTATTTAATGAACAGGCACAGGGCCAATACAAGCTCTCTTATAAGGTTTGAAAGAAGGAAATTGTCATTTTTATTACTTATGATAATAATTTTTTCTCTCATTAATCCTATAGGTATTCTTCCATTTATAATGGAGATAGGAAAAAGAGATTGGGTTATAAATGGAGGATTAAATGAAGAAAAGAAGTAAACTAAGTCTTTTAGTCTTAAGCTTTTTAATTATTTTTTCATCTTGTGCCCAAAGAAGGATATCCTATCTTGAAAATAGAAGAGAAACATTTATCCAAAAAGAAAATAAGGATAAAAATGAGATAGTTAATTTTAATCCAGATGATTTAAATAAATTTAAAAATATGGAAGATTATTTATCTTGGTATAGGAAACTTAAAGGACCAGCAAAATTAAGCTTTGAAGATAAAAAGGAGAAAAAAGCCTTAAGTCAAGAGGAAATGGTAGAAGACTTTAATTATTTTTTTAAGCAAATTAAGGAAAATTATCCTTTTTTTGGTGTAATTAAAAGACAATATGGTATCGATTTTTTAGCAAATTACTCTTCCTACTTAAATGAGATAAAGTTTTGTAAAAATGACGATGAATTTATAAAAACCATGAAAAAAATAGTTAAAGACTTGAAAAATGACCATGCAAACATAGCAGACAAGAACTATGTAGAAGATAGCCTTGACTACTACTCTCATTTTTGGAAAGATCCTTCCATGTACTATGAATTCTTGGCTATGAACCAAGAATCTGTAAGAGATAGGTACAATATAAAAGGACTTCAGTCAAGTGAGTTAAGTGATGGAAATAGGAAAAGAAGTGATGGAAATTTAATATATGAAAATGACAATATAAGAATTGAAAATATAGCAAATGGCATAGGAATGATAAGGATAAAAGAGATGCTTGCAGAATATGAGCTAGATGATGATATGAATGCAATTGATAAATACCTCAATGATAATCCAGACCTCAAAGCTATTGTCATAGATATAAGAGATAATTCTGGTGGAAATATAGAATATTGGAAAAACTATCTTCTCCCAAGACTTATAAATAAAAAAGTAAGCTTAGACAATCATATGTTCTTTAAAGATGGAATGAGATCTAGAATGCTTTTAGAAAGTGAAGGAGTAGTATTTGAAAATATTTCAAATATAAATCTTGAAAAAATGAATATTAAACATAAGGAAGATTTAAAAGACTTTACTTACTATAGCAAAGATAGGGTGGAAGTTATACCATTAGAGGGAGTTAAATTTAAGGGAAAATTATATCTTTTGGTAAATAAGGGAGTATATTCGGCAGCAGAAGGGCTTGCAAATTTTTGCAAAAATACTCATATAGCAAGTATTATTGGAGAAAAAACAGGTGGAGATGGAATAACCTTAGGGATTATAAATGATGTCATGCCAAACTCAGGTCTTGTATTTACCTACACAAATACTTTAGGATATGCCCCAGATGGAAGCATAAATGAAGAAAGTAAGACTGAGCCTGATATAAAAGCAGAAAGTTTCAATGAGTCATTAGAATTTATAAAGAAGGAAGAAAATATAGGTAACTAATATGTATGGATCAATAGAATTTGGTGGAACCAAGATAAAGTGTGCTGCATTTGATGAGAATGGAAAGATGACTTCTGATATTTGGATTGATACAGGAAATCCTACTAATAATCTTAAAAAAATAGGAGAATTTTTTAAGAAAAATCCAGTAGAAAAAGCAGGAGTTGGAGCATTTGGACCAATAGACTTAAATGAGAAATCAAAAACTTATGGCCATATACAAAATACCCCAAAAAAACTATGGGTTGACTTTAATCTTTTAGAAAATCTCAAAAAAGAAGTATGTGAGAAGATAGGACTAGTAACAGATGTAGGACTATCTTTGATAGGAGAAAGTCAAAAGGGAGCTGGATTAGATACTAACTCAAGTTTATATCTTACCGTTGGTACAGGAATAGGAGGAGCATATGTCCAAGACGGAAAACTTTTAAATGGATACTCTCATCCAGAAATGGGACATATAAGTGTAGAAAGATTAAAAGATGATGATTTCAAATCAAGCTGTACCTACCATAAAAATTGCCTAGAAGGACTTGCATCAGGGCCAAGCATAAACAAGAGACTAGGTAAAAACCCAAAAGATGCAGACCTTAAAGAAAAACCATTTAAAATAGCAGCAAACTACATAGCCAAAGCAATCTACACCTATACTTTAGTACTTAGACCAGAAGTTGTAATAATAGGTGGTGGACTTATAAACAAAGAAGTCTTTATAGAGCTAATAAGAGAAGAATTTGACAAAATAAAAGGCGATTACGTAGAAGTAAAGACAAGCGAAAAATATATAGTAAAGCCAAAGCTTGGAAATGATTCAGCCCTTATAGGTGGGTATTTATTGGCGAAGTCTTTGTAGATAAGGCTTAAAAATTAAGGTGTTATGCCGATTTCATAATATTGATAAGATTGATTAATTGTTAGTTTTTCAATGCTTTAAAAACTTTGCTTTAAACTTCAATAAAAGCACAATCATTATTAATAAACGCAGGTATTACTGGGATAATATGCTCAATAAGTTTTTCTGCTTTAATAATAAGTTATTTTAATTTTAGTGAAACTTTTTGGATTGATGCTATTTTTTGATGATTGATTTGTTAAAATTTATTAAGATTTTATTTTAAAAAAAATTATTAAAGTTATTTACTTTTTTACTTTGCTATGATAGAATTTATAGCAAGAAGTACTTTTATTTATTGTACTTTTTGAAAAGGGCCTTTCTTTAGTTAATCCCCGAAATTATTAAAATTATATCTTTATATTGGCTCTTTCCTAGCTCGCTTACGGCGGGCTTTTTTTGTTTATCATTTTTAATGCTATAATAATAATATCAGTAATAATGCTGATAATAATATCAGTAATAAGGAGGGATTTTATTGTTTTTTTATTCTTTTGGTCTAAATCACCACAAAGCAGATATAGAAATTCGTGAGAAGGTTCACTTTAGGGACTCTGAGATTATTGATGCAAGTGAAATTTTAGAAAATAAGGGTATGGAGGAGGTCTTGATTCTTTCAACCTGCAATAGGTCAGAGATTTTTCTTGTAAGTCAGAGAAATATTGTTGACAGGAACTTTGCTATAAGCTTTTTTGAAGACTTTTTTAAGCTTAGAGGACTTTCTGAATTTATTACTTTCAAGAAAGATTTTGTAGCTATAAATCATTTATTTAGACTTGCAGCAGGTCTTGATTCGTTAATTGTAGGAGAAGACCAAATTCTAGGTCAAATTTCTGATTCATTTGAAACTTCTCTTTCTTTAGGATATGCAAAAAAAATTTTAAGTGAGATTTTTAGAAGAGCTATCAATCTTTCAAAAAACATTAAAACTGATTCAAATATTTCTCATATACCCTTGTCTTTACCATATATAGCTGTAAAAAAGGCTGGGGAGATTATGGACCTATCTAATAAAAATGCCCTTGTTGTTGGTATTGGATCAATTGGAGAGCTTACTATTAAAAACCTTTTAGAAACTGGGGCAAATATTTATATTTCAAATTGGCATATGGAGAAGTCTTTTGAGTTTAAAAGAAAGTATCCTGAGATTTCTATAATTGATTATGAAAAAAGAGTAGATTCTATGAAGGATATGGATTTTATTTTTTCATCAACTGCATCACCCCACCTTGTTTTTAAGAAAAATCAATTTAAGGACATAGATAAGAAAGTTTACATATTTGACTTGGCCCTACCTCGTGACTGTGAGCCGAGTATTGGAGATTTAGAAAATGTATTTTTAAAAGACATAGACTCTATTAAGGATATATCGAAGAAAAATTTGAACAAAAGAAGGGATATTTTAAATTCTTATATTCCAGAGATAGAAGACAAGGCAAAGGATACTTTGAAGTGGATGAAAGAAGTTAAGATTGACTATATTTTAAAATCTTTAAATGAAAGGTGCGATGAATTGGCAGATAAGACCTTAGACTATATTTTTAGAAAGACCGATATGACTACTGCTCAAAAGATTAAGGTTGATAAGGCTGTAAGAAATGCCTTAAAAAAGGTCGCAAGAGAGCCTATTTTAAGTCTTAAGGAAAACTATTATGAAGATTTTGATAGTGCTTTAAAAATTTTGACAAAGGTGTATAAAAAATGAGATATTTTCCAATTTCTATTGATTCTAAGGATAAGATATGCCTATTTTTAGGAGCAGGTAAGATTGCCTTTAGAAAGATTAGGTCTCTTTTAAAGGGAAACTTTGACTTTCTTGTTTTTGCTAAGGATATAAATGAGAATATTAAGCTCTTAAGTGAAACATACCCAGAAAGATTTGTAATAAATATAGGAGAATTTGATGAAAATTTCATCTTTCCTTCATGTGATTTTGTATTTTTGGCAAGTGGAGATGAAGTTTTGAACAAAAAACTTTTTAAAAAAGCCCAAGATAGAAATCTTTGGGTCCTAGATTTAACAAATTCTTCTGATAGCGACTTTTATTTAAGAAATAATATTAAAAAAGATTTTATAGATATTTCTATTTCAACCAATGGAAAGCTACCATTTTTATCAAAGATGATTGGAGATGATATAAAAAAGTACCTTGACGGGCTTGATATGGAAAAAATTTCTCTAATTATTAATATTAGGGATAAACTTAAGGTTAAGGGAGTCAATAGTAGGGGATTTTTACAAGATCTTTATAGAAAAGATAGAAAATTCTTGGATAAGTATTTGGAGAGTTTAGATGAATAGAGTAATAAAGATTGGGACTAGGGCAAGTAATCTTGCTATAAAACAGACCAACATTATTAAGGAGATTTTAGATTTGGAAGGAATCTCCACTAAAATTGTAAAGATTTCAACCAAGGGAGATAGGATTCAAGATAGAAGAATAGATGAGATTAATTCTAAGGGAGTTTTTGTAAAAGAGATTGAAAAGGCTCTTCTTGAAAAAGAAATTGACATAGCAGTTCATTCTCTAAAAGATATGCCATCTAGAATTGATGATAGGCTGATTTTTGCTCCACCTTTAAAGGCAGAAGATCCAAGGGATTCTTTTGTAGGTCGTGACTTTATTAAAAGTATGGATGATATGGAAAATACTCTGGTTGGGACAGGATCAAATAGGAGAACATGTCAGGGGATAAATTATTTTTCTAACATAGATTTTAAGCCAATAAGGGGGAATGTAGAAACAAGGATAAAAAAGATAGAAGATGAAAATCTTGATGGGATAATCCTTGCAAAAGCTGGTCTTATTAGGTCAAATTTAACTCATCTTATAAATTTTGACCTTGACCCTAAAATTTTTACTCCCTCAGTCTGCCAAGGTATTTTGGGTATTGAGATTAGAAAAGAAGATAGGGATATTTTTCAAATATTTAAAAAGTACTCAGACTTTAATACTCTTGTAAGGATGGAGACTGAAAGAGCATTTCAAGAGGAGCTTGGTGCAGATTGTTCAACCCCTATGGGGATTTTTACTGAAATTGATGGTGACAATATAAAACTTACTGGATCTATGGCCTATGATAGAGAAGGTAAAATATTTTATAGGGAAATTTCCGGAAAAATTGATCAAAGAATTAATCTTGGGAAAAAACTTGCAAGAAATTTGAAAAAGGCCCACTATAAAAAAATCATTATTGCAGGAGCTGGAATTGGCTCAAGAGATAATATTACTATAGCTTGTAAAAAGGCTTTAGATGATTCTGATGTCATAATATATGATAGGTTATTAAATCAAACAATTCTTGACCCTTATAGAAATAAAGAACTTTACTATGTTGGAAAGTCTATGGGAGAGCATATATTAAGTCAAGATAAGATAAATGAACTTATGGTGGCTAAGGCAAAGGAAGGAAAAAAAGTAGTAAGACTTAAGGGAGGAGATCCTTATGTTTTTGCAAGAGGGTCAGAAGAGGCAATCTTCATTAAAGAAAATGGACTTGAATTTGAAACTATACCTGGTCTTACATCAGGTATAGTTTGCCTTAATACTGCAGGAATCCCAGCAAGTCATAGAAATATATCAACATCTATATCTTTTATAACAGGACATAGGCAAAATGATAGTTCAGAAGATTTCAAGAAATTTGCTAAACTTCCAGGGACTCTTGTTTTTTATATGGGACTTAAAAATCTTCCAAACATTTTAGGTGAGCTTAAAAAAGGTGGTATTGATATGAAAAAAAAGCTTGCTATAATATCAATGGGCTCATCAAATCAGCAAAAAACCTATGTATCAACAATAGGAAATTGCCTTGATGAGATAGACTTAGGAAAAATAAAAAGACCAGCCCTTATAGTAATTTCAGATACAGTTGGACTTAGGGAGAGTTTAAATTACTTTGAAAAAAAAGTTCATTTTGGTAAAAAAATCGCCCTAACTCGTGACTATGAATCAGGGATAAAAGATAGGGAAACGTTTGAAAAACTAGGTTTTAGAACAATCATAATTCCAACTATAAAGATAAAACCTATAAACTTAGATAAGCTTGATGAGAAAATAAACGAGTTTTCCTATGACTATTTGCTATTTACATCTGTAAATGCTGTAAAAATATTTTTTAAAAGATTAACTTGTAAACATGATATAAGAAGACTCGGTCAAGTTAAGATTTGTGCAATAGGTGAAAAAACTAAAAAAGAGATAGAAAACTACCATCTTAAAGTAGAAATTATTCCGAAATCTTTTCTTGGAGAAAATTTAGTAGAAGAGATGAAAAAAAGGGTGAATAAAGATGATAGGATATTTTTTCCACACTCAAACCTATCTAGAGCAAAGATTATAGATAAGCTGAGAGAAATAGCTGATTTGGACGAGATGGTAATTTATGATAACCTAGTAGCAAAAAAAATAAAAGATGTTGATCTTGATTTTGATGCCATAATTTTTACATCATCATCAACTGTCAACAATTTTATAAAACTCTATGGAAAAGATTCACTTAAGGATACAAAGATATTTTCTATAGGAGAGATTACAAGTAGGACCATAAGAAATTACGGACTTGAAGTGTTTAAAGAAAGTAAAAAACAAACTGTAGACTCTCTTGTAGAAACGATAGGAGAAAGCAAAATATGAGAATGAGAAGAATAAGAGAAAAAAAGTTACTAAGAGAGATGACAAGAGAAACCACTCTATCAATTTCTGATTTTATATATCCGCTTTTTGTAGTTGAAGGTGAGAATATTAAAAAGGAAATTCCATCTATGCCAGACTGTTTCCATTTCTCAATTGATATGCTTGAAGATGAGATAAATGAGATAGTTAACTTGGGTATAAGGGCAGTTATTTTATTTGGAATTCCAGGACATAAAGATGCTTGTGGAAGCGGGGCTTATGCTGATGATGGGATAATACAAAAGGCTATAAGGAAGATAAAAGAGATAAATAAAGATCTTATAGTTATAACAGATGTTTGTATGTGTGAGTACACAGATCATGGTCATTGTGGAATTCTTGATGATGAAGGTCATGTTAAAAATGATGAGACAGTAAAATATATTGCAAAAATTGCCCTATCACATGCAAAGGCAGGGGCTGATGTTATAGCACCATCAGATATGATGGACTTTAGGATAAGGGCAATAAGAGAAATACTAGATAAAAATTGCTTTAAAAATATACCGATAATGGCTTATTCTGCAAAATATGCATCAAACTTTTATGGACCATTTAGGGAGGCGGCGGATTCTGCTCCAAGCTTTGGAGATAGAAAATCTTATCAAATGGATTATCATAATTCTGATGAAGCAATGAGAGAAATTGCTTTGGATATAGATGAAGATGCAGATTTCATAATAGTAAAACCTGCTCTATCATTTTTAGATATAATCCAAAGAACTAAAGAAAATTTCAACACTAATGTTGTAGCTTACAATGTAAGTGGTGAATATTCTATGGTTAAAAATGCTATAAAAATTGGCCTTGTAAATGAAGAGATAATATATGAAATCTTAATTTCTATTAAAAGAGCAGGTGCCAAGATGATAATAACATATCACGCAAAGGAAATGGCAAAATTTTTAAGGGAGATGAAATAATGACTCTATTTGATAAGGCTAAAAAATATATACCTGGAGGGGTAAATTCACCAGTCAGGGCTTTTGCTGCAGTTGGTGGTCATCCGATTTTTGCTAAATATGGAAAGGGTCACAATATAGTAGATGAAAACAATGATGCTTATATTGACTTTATCTCATCATGGGGACCCATGATTCTAGGACATGGAAAGGATGAGTTGATAGAAAAAGCCAAGGGATACCTTGAAGAAGGGTTAACTTTTGGACTTCCTACAAAAGTAGAAGTTGAAATAGCAGAGTTTCTAAGTAAAGCTTTTGATACAGATATGGTAAGGATGGTAAACTCTGGAACAGAGGCAACCATGTCTGCTATAAGGCTTGCAAGAGGATTTACCAATAAGTCAAAGATTATTAAGTTTGAAGGTTGCTATCATGGACACTCTGATGGACTTTTGGTAAAATCAGGATCTGGTAGTCTCACCTTTAATGTGCCAACATCAGCTGGAGTGCCAGAAAATGTTATAAAAGATACTCTAATCTGCAAATACAATGATATAGAATCGGTAAAAAAAACAATTAAAGAGAATAAGGACGATGTAGCTGCAATAATCTTAGAACCTATAGCAGGGAATATGGGTGTTGTTCCAATTGATATTGACTTTGTTAAAGCTTTGAGAAAAATAAGTGATGAAAATGGTATAATTTTAATTTTTGATGAGGTAATAACAGCATTTAGACTTAAATTTGGATCAATCTCAACAGAGCTTGGAGTAAAACCAGATATGTTCTGTTTTGGGAAAATTGTAGGAGGAGGAATGCCAGTAGGAGGTTTTGCAGGAAGGCGTGAAATAATGGAAAAATTATCACCAATGGGACCAGTCTACCAAGCAGGGACCCTATCAGGCTCACCTTTTATAATGAAAATGGGTCTTGATGTTTTAAGAATTCTTAAAGAAAATCCAGATATATACCAAAGACTTGAAAAATATGCACAAATGCTTGAAGAGGGTTTTAACGACAATCTAAAAGCCACAGGTGTAAAGGCTTGTGTCACAAGATATAAGTCAATGATGAGTCTATTTTTTGGAGATTTTGATGAAATTAGATCTTTTGATGATGTAAGCAAAGCAGACCTTGATAATTATTCTAAGTACTTTAACTTTATGAAAAATAGTAAAATCCTAATGCCACCATCACAATTTGAGGCCATATTTATGTCAGATGCCTTGGATGAGTCAGTCATAAATTATACAATAGAAGAAAATAAAAAAGCTTTAGAATATATAAAGGAAAATTAAAAATAAGTCTATCCTAATATTAAAACTAGGGTAGGCTTTTATTATTTTTACATAATTTTCTTATATCAATTAAAATTAATGATGTTCAAAATAATAGTTACCTTAAAATATAAGATTAATAAAGAAAGCAAATAAGCTAATATTATAAGCAATAATAATCTAATTAAAGCATTAATTTTAATTGCATATATTTCAGAAATACTAATGAAAACACTTTTTTTATTTTTATAGATATGATATATTAAAATAGAAATCGAATTCATATGAATTATAAGAAAAAGAGTCGCTAACAAAATGAATTAAATCCAATATCTTACATATAAGGATAAAATTCATAACTTTGTGAGGACGCTTTTTTAGGTTGGAGAATAATCTGAAAAAGATTATCAATACTATAACAAATTATTAGGAGGTTATATGACTTATAATGATTTCCTCATCAAAAAAGATGAGGTATGCGATTTTTTTGATCTTCTTAAGTCAAAGTACACAATATTTGCACCAAAAAGAATCCCTAGGGGTGGAAGATACTGTGATACAGATGCGATAATGTATGAGAATATCGAAAGTTTTGATGAACTAGAATACAAGGAAAAATCTACATATTCACCAAAAGAAGCTTTATTACCAATGACAGAAAATCTTTTCTATTTTACAGAAGATGATTATACAGAAACTAAAAACCCTTATAAAAAGGAAGTTTTAGTATTTGCAAGAGCTTGTGATATAAATGCAATAAAACATTTAGATGATATGTTCATCAAAAATGGACCTTTTGAAGACTTCTTTTACTTAAGACGTAAAAACATGGTTCACTATGCACTTATGGAATGTGATGGGGACTTAGATAGAAATTGTTTCTGCTGTTCTACTGATTCTAATAAGACTGATGGCTATAAATATGCATTTAGATTTAATGAAGACGGTTCAATGAATGTTAAGGCAGATGATAATCTTGATTTTGGAGGTTTTGAAAATATTGATTTTGATTTAAAGTTTCCAGAAGAAAATGAACTAAAGGTTACATTTCCTGATATAAGGGACAATGAGGAAGCAAATCTTATTGCAAATTCAGATATTTGGGATGAATATAATTCAAGATGTATAGGATGTGGTTCTTGTACAACTTCTTGTTCTACCTGTACTTGTTTTACAACCAAGGATATTACTTACAATGTTAATAGACGTGTAGGTGAAAGAAGAAGGACTAATGCATCTTGTATGACAAAAGATTTTGATCTTGTAGCAGGAGGTGCTCATTTTAGAACATCATTTAAGGAAAGATATAGGTATAAGGTAATGCATAAAATCTATGCTCATAATAAGAGATTTGGAGATGGTCCGATGTGTGTAGGTTGTGGTAGATGTTCGGCCCACTGCCCAGAATTAATTTCTTATCCAGAATCTATCAATAAAGTAAATAAAGAATTAGAGAGAATAAGAAGTGAGGTAAAATAATGGAAGCTAAGA
Source organism: Anaerococcus faecalis (assembly GCF_013371425.1). Classification (NCBI taxonomy): domain Bacteria; kingdom Bacillati; phylum Bacillota; class Tissierellia; order Tissierellales; family Peptoniphilaceae; genus Anaerococcus; species Anaerococcus faecalis. The sequence continues at coordinate 7,318 of NZ_JABVBA010000016.1, read as the reverse complement.
ATAATATAAAAAGAGCAAATGAAGATTATTTAAATTATGTTTTACCAAAATCTTATGAAATTTTGGATATATTAAAACATACTGATCTTGAATGGACTTTCAAGGTTAAATTTGATAAGGAAGTTAAGCCAGGACAATTCTTACAAGTTTCTCTTGCAAAGATAGGTGAAGCGCCTATTTCTGTATCTGGAATGGGTGATGGCTTTGTAGAAATGACTATAAGAAATGTTGGAGAAGTTACCTCAAAGCTTTTTAAGTCAAAAGCAGGTGATTATATCTTTTTAAGAGGACCTTATGGAAATGGGTGGCCACTTAGCGAGCTTAAAGGCAAAAATGTAGTAGTTATTGCTGGGGGAACCGGAGTAAGTCCAGTCAGGGGACTTATAGAATACATAAAAGATAATCCAGATGAATTCGGAAGTCTTTACCTAATATTAGGTTTTAAAAACCATGAGTCAGTGCTTTTTAAAGATGATCTCGAAAAATGGAGAAAAAGCGAAAAGATTAATACGATATATTCACTGGATAACGAAGAGATTGAAGGTTTTAGAAAAGGAATGGTAACAGCCTTTATACCAGAATTACCATTTGACTCATTTGATGGAAACTATTCAGTAGTTATGGTAGGACCTCCTATAATGATGCGTTTTACATCACTCGGGCTACTAAAAGAAGGAGTACTGGAAGATAAAATTTGGACAAGTTTTGAAAGAAAAATGTCTTGTGCTGTTGGGAAATGTGGTCACTGTAGGATAAATGAAACATATGTATGCTTAGACGGACCAGTTTTTCCCTATACAGTTGCTAAAGACCTATTAGACTAAGGAGATTTTATGACATTAGATATAAATGTAGGAAAGGTTAGAAATAATTGTTTTCGTCAATCAAAAATACCTGGAGAATTTTTGCTTCAATTAAGATCACCTGGAGGTCTAGTTGATGCTAAGTGGCTAGAAATGATTCAAATGCTTTGTCAAGAATATGGAGATGGAAACTTCCATTTTGGGACAAGACAAACATTTAACATTACAGGTATTAAATACGAAGATATACCAAAGATAAATGAAATAATTAGACCATATATTGAAGAGATAGAAGGTTCTCGTGGGGTAGATATAGAATACAATGATGAAGGATACCCATATATAGGGCCTAGAAATATTATGGCATGTATTGGGGGAAGACATTGCATAAAAGCTGCCCAAAATACACAAAGACTAGCTGACAAGCTTGAACCAATAATCTATGGCTCACCATATCAAATAAAAACTGCAATAGCAGGTTGTCCAAATGACTGTGTTAAGGCTCACTTTACAGATTTTGGTTTTATAGGAGTTACAATACCGGAATATGACATAGATCGTTGTATAGGTTGTGGGGCCTGCGTAGATAGGTGTAAGGCTGTTGCCACAAGAGTACTTGAATTAAATGATCAAGGAAAAGTAGATAAGGATTTATGTTGTTGTGTAGGTTGTGGAGAGTGTGTAACAAGATGTCCAAACTCCGCTTGGAGAAGACCAAACAGAAGAATGTGGAATGTAATTATAGGTGGACGTACAGGAAAACAAAATCCAAGAATGGGACAAATGTTCGCAAGATGGATGGATGAAGATGTCGTTATAAAAATGATGAAAAATTGGAAAGAATTTTCAGCATATGTTCTTGACAACAAACCAGTATATCTTCATGGAGGTCATTTAATAGACAGGGTAGGATTCCCAACATTTAAAAAAATGATGTTAAAAGACGTTGAACTTAACGAAGAATGTTTAATAGCCGATAGAATCAATTGGACAGAAAAAGAATATCGTTCATCAATAAATGTAATGAAGCTTGAAGATCATAAAACTGTAAAATAAGGAGATAATATGAGATCACAATTTCAACCAAAAGATTTATTAGAATCTTTAGTAAGACTTGAACAAAATGGTGAAACATTTTACAGAGAAATGGCTAAAAAATTCTCAACTGATAAGGAAAGTGCTGACTTTTTTACCTTCCTAGCAGACCAAGAAACACACCACGAAGCCCTATACAAAAAATTATCATCTCAAATCGACAATAATCAAGCAATCGATGAAGAATTTGATGATGAATATAAGGCTTATATTCAAAACCTAATAGAGCAAATCTTTAATCTAGACTCATCAAAAGTTGGAGATGATACAATTGATATCTATAGATTTGCTATAGGACTCGAAAAAGATACCATACTTTTCATAAAAGAAGTTAAATCAATAGTACCAAATTTCGAACCAGAACTACTCGATAAGGTAGAGGCTGAAGAAAGAGGACACATCAAACTTATCCAACAATGGTATGATAGCCATATTAATGATATAAAATAATAATATCGACTTTAAAGAGAGCCTAGGCTCTCTTTTTTTGACTTTTTTTATTTTATATAGTACTATAAATGTAACAAAAAATGTACTAAAAATGTAACATAAGGATAATTTATGGAAGTTGAAATTGAAAATAAAATAAGAATTTTTAGGAAAGAAAAAGGATTATCTCAACATAGACTTGCAAAGCTTGTTGGGCTTAAAAGAAGGTCTATTATGGCCTATGAAAATAATACAATAAGTCCAACGCTTGAGACTGCCTATAAGATATGTAAGGTATTGGATAAGGATATTAAGGAAGTATTTATATTTAAGTGAGGAATTATGGGATTTTTATTTAATGACAATAAAGAGATAGAAGATAAGGTTTTCGAAAGTTTTGATGATAGGGAAAATTATTTGCTTACTATAAAAAATGATAGCAATGCGAAATCTTTTGCTAAACTTCTTTTAAGTAATATTTTTAATACCTTTGATTCTAATAGGACTTTTATCTTGTATTTTTCTAGTAAGGGGATTTATGAAAAGGAAATAAGTTCTTCTATTAAAGGAGATTTTACCTTAATTCCTTGGCATGAGGTAGAATCATTTCGTATAGAGAAAAAAGATAAGCAAGCTTTTATTTATTTTAATCATATAGGTAAAAAAATGAGCTATGAAGCTCCTTTTGATGGGAAATTATTTAAAAAAAATAAAGATAAATTTAAAATTTTAGAAGATAGAAATTGGAATAAAATATAAAAAATTTTAAGTGAAACTTATTAGATAAGATAGCAAGTTTTTATTGGTAAATTACTTTATTATTAATTATATAAATGATTAATTTATTGACTTTCTCCTTGCCAATTCATATAGTTATAATAATCGAAATTTAAAGAAGATAAGTTGCCTAATTTAAGGAGAAGATATGGATTATATATATAAATTTGATACTGATAATGGTTTTGAACAAACTGATATATCTAGTTTCTACGATGTAATTGAAGATGATGACTTTTATTTGATGTATTTGGGCAAGACAAGCTTTATTGAATTTGCTAATACTTATGACCTAGACAATGCAATTATTGATCTTCTTTTAACTGATACAGGTAAAAAATCTTATATAGCAGTAGAGGATAATTACACATTTATTATCCTTGAAATGCTTGATATTATGGGAAATCTTGACACATCGGACCTTATAGGCTTCTATATAGAAAATAACAGACTAATAATTGTAGATATGTACGATAGGGATCAATCTACATCAGAGGCTTTTAGGGAAATTCTTAGAAAGAGGATTTACGCAAGATCTCCAGGAAGACTATTAAAATATTTTATAACAGCCCTTATTAACAATCATACAAAAATTTTTGACCAAATCAAAAATTCTACTGCTGAGATAGAGGATTCTATAGTTAGAAATAGAAAACAAAGTAATAGTATTGAGATAATTTCAGATAATAGGCATAAGGCACTCAATTTATATACTTCTTATGAAAGACTTCTTGATACTTTAGAAGTTCTTGCTGATAATGAAAATGAAATTTTTGATGATGATGATATAAAACACTTAAAGTCGGTGGCTTTTAGGGTTGAAAGATATTCATCGAATATATCTTATCTTAGTGATTATATAACTAATGTCAAGGATTCCTATACTTCTAAAATGGACCTATCTACGAATAATACTATGAAAATTTTAACTGTCGTAACAACTATTTTCACACCAATTACGGTTCTTACAGGTTGGTATGGGATGAACTTTGAAAATATGCCAGAATTAAGGTGGGATTTTGGATATCTGTATGTGATAATTTTATCTATATTAAGCATTTTTATTTGCTTTTATTTATTTAAAAAAATTGATAAGTAATAATAAGATTTCAAGAAATCTTAGATTTAGCTTTGATAATTCTAACATCTTAATATTTATTTTTAGTTGAGAGCTTAAAATTTTATACTAACTTATTCTTATATAAACTCAATTGTTATTATTGTATATTAAAAGGGGCTGTTGCAGAATGAATTAATCGTTTCAAAATCATTACAAGCTCTTTCATGACAATTCGCCTCCATGAGTGGCAGGCTATTTTCAAATTGTCTATGAGAAACTTGTAAGATTATGATGTTAGAAATTCATAATTTTACAACAGCTCCTAAAATTAACTTTATTTGAAGTATTTTATCCTTGTAGTCCATCAGCTTGTCTTTGCATATTTTCTACTACAACATCAAATATATCCCCAATTGATTGACCATATTCTAAGATTTCCCATGGTTTATTTGTGTGGAAGTGGATTTTTATAAGGTCTTCATCACCTACTGCAAGAAGACTGTCTCCTTCAAAATTTTCTGTTATATAATCGAATATTTCATCTTCATCTAAGTCTTCACCAGCTATTAAAAGTTGAGTATCAAATTTAAATTCTATTTTTTCTGTCATTTTTATCTCCTAACATTAATCTCTTTTTAGTAGATTTTTCTTTAGCTCACTTTCAAGTCTTTTAAGTTCATCCTTAGCTTGAGCTCTGTTTGCTCTACCTTCTATTTGGATATTTCTTACTTCTTCTATTGCAGAAATAAGGCTATCGTTTGTGTGCTTGATTGTATCCAAATCTATTATACCACGCTCGGTTGCCCTTGCTGTATCAATAGTGTTTTGTTTTAGCTTATCAGCATTTGACTTAAGTAGATCATTGGTGAGATTTGTTACTGCTTCTTGAGCTCTTATGGCACTTTCAGTATGTTTCATACCTAGGGCTAAAACCATTTGATTTTTCCAAAGAGGTATTGTGTTTACTATAGTAGTTTGGATTTTTTCAGCCATAATTGAGTTGGATGATTGCACCATCCTTATTTGTGGAGCCATTTGCATGGAGACCATTCTTGTAAGATCCAAATCATGGAGTTTTTTCTCAAATCTGTTTGCCATTGATTTCATATCATTTACTTTTTGAGCATCCATTGGTAGGTTCGACTCAGCGGCCTTTCTTTCAAGCTCTGGTATTTGTTCGTTATAGGTTTCTTGAAGTTTCCTATTTCCAGCTTCTATATACATAGAAAGCTCTTTATAATAGTCTTCATTTAAATCATACATTTGATCTAGCATAGAAATATCCTTAAGTAGCGTTATTTGATGGTTGTCTAAAGCCTTTGCTATTTCATCTATGTTTTTTTCAGTTGATTGGTACCTAAGTTTTAAACTTTCCATCTTAGATTTTTGTTTTTTGAAAAAGCCAAATACTCCACCTTCATCATCTTCATCCATGGACTTTATCTCACTTACAACATTATCTAAAAGATTTCCTATTTCTCCAAGGTCCTTATTTCTTACAGTATCAAGAGTTTTTTCTGAGAAGTTTGATATCTTTTTTTGGGCCCCAACACCATATTGTAAGATGATATTTGAGTCTGTAAGGTCAATTTTTTCTGAAAATTCTTCTATCTGTTTTAGCTCATCATCAGAGAAATTGATGGCTTTATCAATTTTAATTTCGTCTTTTTTCTCAATTTGGTCAAATCTTGGATCTTTGTCAGATCCATCTAGACTTAATTTAATATCACTCATTTTTACTCCAATCTTTTTTTAGGTAACCTTCTTGATTTAGTAGAAGTTTCATAGTATCTATGTCTGTTTTAATATCCATAGTCCTATCTTCCAATAATTCCAGTTGTATTTTTTCAAAAGCTTCGTTTATAGTAAATATAGATGAATCAATTTCTTTCATAGCAGAAAGTATATCTTTTTCATCACTTCCCATTATTTCATATTCTGTATAGGCATCTATTAGCTTTACAGTTGTAGGAAGATAGTAATTCATAAATTTATCAAGAGCTTGAGCTTTTTCTGGATATCTTTTTACAATATTTATTATATTTTGTATGGTCTTTTTTAATTCTATTACTTTTTCTAAAAAGGCTCTATTTTCTATTCTCGATATAGAAAGTTTTATTGAAGATAAGTATTGGTTAGAAGATTTAACCAAGTCTTCAGCTTTCTCTATGGTCACATCATCATGGGCGCTTTCAGCTATAAGCTTTTCCTTTTCATAAATATTTTCTTTTGGTAGTTTCATATTTTGGTTTTTATAAAGATTAAAGGTTGGTATATCAAGTAAAAATAAGGAATCATTTTCTACTATTCTTGCTTGTTTGAAATATCCCTTATCCATCATATATAAAAGCTCTTTTATAGTATCTTTTTCACTTTTCTGTACAGCTGATGCCAAATCTCTTATACTTATTACAGTATTATTGCCAAGTTCCTTTATAAATCTTTCATAGTCTTTTGATATAATATCTATTCTTTTAGCAAATCTATAAAGTCCTATTCCTACAACTGTAAAAAGCACAAAGAGATTAAAATCTGAAAAGCTAAAATCATCTAAGATAGATATAAGCATACCAAAGGATGTGAAGGCTGATATGCCGGAAAAAGTCTTGAAAAATGAAGACTTTGATTTTTCTGGTGGTTTTTGCACACATACCATAGGATCTTTTATGGGGATGACTGGCTTTCTCTCGCTTTTTTTATTTACAAAATTGATAGTATTTTCTATAAAATTATCAAGGCTATTCTTGACTTTTTCGCTTATATTTGAAAAATCCATATCAGCTATAGCTTTATTTAGGCTATTTTCCAAGGATTTTTCGTTATCTTCATTTAAATTATTCATAAATATCTCCTCAATTAAACTATACCCGAATATCAAATGAGTTTTATAAATCTAACATAAAAATTGATATTTCAAATATACTTTTTAAATCATCTTAAATCTAGAATTAAGATTGTTGATAGTTAATACTAATACCTATTTAACTCCATATATTGTATCCAATCTCTATGAGTTATACTTTTAATCATTTCTTTAGTAAGGTGATTTATAGTTTCACATAATCTATTTACAACATCTGTCAATGAATGAAAAAACTCATTTCTAAATCCCATTGACCTTATTTGTTTCCAAATTTGTTCTATGGGGTTCATT
>NZ_JABVBA010000015.1:0-40019 GCF_013371425.1 Anaerococcus faecalis | reverse complement strand
TAGAACATCCAGGTATTATCAAAGACCCAGAAAGAGTAAGGGAGTCATGGAACGCAGCCTTTCAGGGGCCTAAAAATGCCAATAAAGTGGCTGTACTTGAAGAAGGGATGAAATACCAACCCATAGCCATAGCACCAAGTGAGGCCCAGTTTTTGGAAACTAGAAAGTTTCAGTTAAATGAGATAGCAAGAATATTTAGAATACCACCTCATATGATTGGTGACTTGGAAAGATCATCATTTTCAAATATAGAACAACAGTCACTTGAGTTTGTTAAATACACCCTTGATCCTTGGATTGTTCGTTGGGAGCAATCCTTAGAAAGAGCACTATTAACAAAGAAAGAAAAAGAATCCTACTTTATTAAATTTAATCTTGATGGACTTCTAAGAGGAGACTATGAATCAAGAATGAATGGATATGCTGTAGGAAGACAGAATGGTTGGATGAGTGCAAATGACATAAGAGAATTAGAAAATTTAGATAGGATATCAGCTGAAGAAGGTGGTGACCTATACCTTGTAAATGGAAATATGCTACCACTTGACAAGGCAGGTAGTTTTTATCAGCGGAAAGGAGAAGAAATAAATCCTAATGAAGAACAATAAAATATTTTGGAATTGGAAAAAGGATTCAAATGAACTCTATATAGATGGAGTAATCGCTGAAGAGTCTTGGTTTGATGATGAAATCACTCCAAGGCTCTTTTTTGAAGAATTAAAAAATAAAAGTGGAGACATAACTGTGTGGATCAACTCCCCTGGTGGAGATTGTATAGCTGCATCACGAATTTACACCATGCTTTTAGAACACAAGGGAAATGTGACCATTAAGATTGATGGGCTTGCAGCATCAGCAGCATCGGTCATTGCTATGGCAGGAACTGAAGTATTGATGAGTCCTACCTCACTAATGATGATTCATAACCCTTTAACTGTGGCAATTGGAGATTCAAAAGAAATGCAAAAAGCTATAGACATGTTAAAGGAAGTAAAGGAATCAATCATCAATGCCTATGAGATTAAGACAGATTTATCCAGAGAAGAGATTTCCAATCTAATGGATGGAGAGACTTGGTTTGATAAGAACAAGGCTATTGAGATGGGCTTTTGTGATGGAACTCTCACTGATAGAAGAAAAGATGAAAAAGTTACGAACATGGTCTTTTCAAGGCGAGCAGTTACAAACTCGCTATTAACAAAGATAAATAAAGAAGTGAAAACTCACTCAATGAGTGAGGTCGAAGGCAGATTAAACAAAATTAAAAACACTTGGAGGTAAAGGTATGAACTTAAAAGAACTAATGGAAAAGAGAACTAAAGCTTGGGATGAGGCAAAATCATTTGCTGAATCTAAGAAAGACGAAAATGGTCTAATGTCTGATGAAGATTTTAAAACATATGAAGAGATGGAAAGAAGTATCGAGAATTACACTCGTGAAATTGAAAGAAAGAAGAGGGAAGAAGAAATGGATAAAACTTTAGAAAAACCTACTACCCAAGCATTAACAAATGAACCTGCTACTTTTAATGAAGAAGAAAAACCAATGAGGGCAAGAAATGTCTATAAGAAGTCTATGATGAAAGCATTAAGAACTAACTTTAGAGATATTTCTAATGAATTAAAAGTAGGAACAGATGAAAGTGGTGGATATTTAGTTCCAGAAGAAATGGAAGTAGATATTGTAAACGGTCTTGAAGATGAAAATATTGTAAGAAAATTAGCTACAAAAGTTCAAACTTCTGGACTTCATAAAATTAATATTGCAGCTACTAAGCCAGCAGCCCTATGGGTTGAAGAAGGCGGTCAGCTTACCTTTGGAGATGGTACATTCGACCAAGTATCTCTTGATGCGCATAAACTCCATGTTGGAATTAAAGTTACTGAAGAACTTCTATATGATGCAGCCTTTAATTTAGAAAAATACATCACTGAAGAATTTACTAGAGCGCTAGCAAATGCTGAAGAGGATGCTTTCTTAAATGGCGATGGAGTAAATAAACCTACAGGAATCTTTGACTCTAAAAAGGGTGGAGAACTTGGCCTAACAACAAAGGCTCAAACAATTACTGCAGATGAATTAATTGATCTGGTTTATTCCTTAGATAGACCATATAGGAAGAAAGCGGCATTCATTTTAAATGATGCAACAGTTGCTCAGATTAGAAAGCTTAAAGATGTTAATGGTGCATATATTTGGCAACCATCACTTAAGGATGGAGAACCAGATAGACTTTTAGGATATCCTGCCTACACATCTGCCTTTGCTCCAAAAGCTGATAAAGGAAAACTTGCAGTAGCCTTTGGAGATTTTTCATATTATAAGATTGGAGATAGAGGAAATAGGTCTTTCCAAGACTTAAAGGAACTATTTGCTGGTAATGGCATGGTTGGTTTCTTAGGAAAAGAAAGAGTTGATGGAATCCTTGTTTTAAGAGAAGCAGTTAAACTTTTAAAAATTGGTGCTACTGCCTAAGGAGTAAATTATGATTACTCTTGAGGAGGCAAAGTCCTATTTAAGGGTGGATTTTGATGATGAGGATGAGATGATTGAATCTCTCATCCAATCATCAATCAAACACTCTATGGATGTAGCCAGGGTTAATAGTGAAGAAGAACTTTCTAAAAATCCAAATGGAAAGATAGCCGTCCTCTATATGACCGCTTATCTTTATGAACACAGAGAAGAGGCAGACTATTCTGAACTAAACTTAACTCTAAGGGCTTTATTATTTGGAATGAGAAAGGCTGAGTTCTAATGAAGATATCGGATTTAAATAGAAAAATAACCTTTCAAAATAAAAATGTTGAGGTGGATGGAATTGGTAACCATAAATCAGTATGGATGGACTATATAACAACATCAGCCTATATTTCCTTTCAAGGTAAAGGCGAAGAAGTTTTTCTAGGGATGGAAGTAGACAGGTCAGATATTTCTTTTACTGTAAGATTTCAAAATAGTCTGAAGAACATTAATACTTCAGATTACAGAATTCTATTTGATGATGAAAAGTACAACATCATCTCAATTGACTTTATGAACTATAAAAATAGACTTATAAAGTTTAGGTGTAGGAAGGTGAGTAGATGAATGTAAAAATTGAAAACCTCGCCAATGAAATAATGAAGGGCTTAGAAGAATATTCTGACATGGCAACAGATGAAGTCAAAAAGGAAGTTAAAAAGGCTGGTAGCAATATTAGAAAAGACATACAAGAAAATGCACCTGCAGGAGAAACAAAGAAATATTCTAAGTCCTGGTCTGTAAAAACTATGAAAGAAACATCAAACTCAATAGAACTCGTAGTTCACTCAAGAAATAGATATCAACTGGCTCATCTACTTGAAAAAGGTCATGTTCTTAGGCAGGGTGGAAGAGTATCTGCTAAGCCACACATTGGACCAGCTGAAGAGAAAGGAGTAAGAGAATTGGAAGAAAATATTATGAGGAAACTAAACGATGGTTAGGTTATTAAAAATAATTGAAGATATGGGACTTCCATTTGCATACTCTCACTTTGCTGAAGGAGAAAGTCCAGATCCACCATTTATGGTCTATCTATTTCCAAAGAATAAACACTTTGGTGCAGATGGAGTAGTTTTTTATAAAAACACCCAGATAGACTTAGAACTTTACACTGATAAGAAAGATTTAAAATTAGAAGAAAAAATAGAAGAGATACTTGATAGAGAAAAAATCTATTATGAAAAATCTGAAGTTTGGATTGAATCAGAAAGACTTTATGAAGTTCTCTATGAATTTACTATGGAGGTAAAAAATGGCTAATAAAGTTAAATTTAATATTTGTAATGTTAATGACCTAACCCCACGAGCATTGCGAGTGGAAGGTAGGTCAGATGTCACGCAATCCAATTCTCTGCGACTGATAAGGAGCGAAGAGAATTGTGATGGAGCTGACTCACTACAATTTATGGGAGGTAACAATTATGGCAAATAAGGTAAAGTTTAATATTTGTAATGTACATTACGCTCTTTTTGATAAGACCGAAGAGGGCGTTATTAAATATAAGACACCAGTGCCAATGCCTGGTGCTGTTTCGATTTCATTGGATCCTAATGGAGAGCCTGAAAGCTTTTATGCAGATGGAATTGAATACTACACTATTTCAAACAATATGGGATATGATGGAGATTTAGAAATCGCCCTTATTCCAGAATCCTTTAGGACGGATGTTTTGATGGAAAGATCAGATTCAAATAAAGTTCTTATTGAGTCTTCAAATTCTGAAACTGCAAACTTTGCACTGTTATTTGAGTTTGATGGAGACCAAAAGAAAATTCGTCACGTCATGTATAACTGTTCAGCAGCAAGACCTACTCTCGAAGGAGAAACTAATGAAGAATCAAGAGAAGTTCAACCAGAAACCTTATCTATCCAAGCAAGACCACTTCCAAATGGAAATGTAAAGGCTAGAACAGGCGAAGAGACTACAAAGGAAACTTATGATGGTTGGTACAAGTCAGTCTATATGCCAACGGAAACTACAGTAACACCTTCAAGAGCAAGTGTTGGAGGTAAATAAATATGGGACTAACAAAGAAAATTCAAATTGACGGGCAAGATGTTATTTTTCGTGCATCAGCAGCTATTCCAAGAATCTATAGACTTAAATTTGGAAGAGATATCTTCAAAGACTTAATGGAAGTTGAAAAATCCATGAAGAAAAATGATGAAGATAAATCTAATCTTGATATAGGCTCATTAGAACTATTTGAAAATATAGCCTATGTAATGGCAAAGCATGGAGATAAATCTGTGCCTGATAGTCCAGAAGAATGGTTAGATAATTTCTCAACCTTTTCAATTTACCAAATTCTACCTCAGCTAATTGAATTATGGGGGCTTAACATAAAATCGGAAGAAGTTCCTAAAAAAAAGTAAGACCAACAGAAAGACCAATGACTACACCCTTGTTTTTACTAAGGGCAGTGGAACTTGGTCTTTCTGTTTCTGATTTATCCCTACTAACAATTGGACTTGTAAATGATATGTTCACAGAAAAGAATAATGATGACTATAAATATAAGGAAGTAGCTACGCAAGAAGACTTTGATAAGTTTTAATCTACTTATGGTATAATTGTATAGTATTAAGATTAGAATTTACGGAGTGTGCTAATGAAAAAAGCTATATTAACAATTTCAAAAGTAATAATATTTTTTATTGTATGGGCAGTCTTGTCTACTGTGATAGATATTCCTGTCGAAAATCCTGTTATTTGGAGATTTATCGCTGAGTTAATTCCTTTAGTAGTTATAATTATATTAACTTGGCTTTTTATTAGAATTGAGAAACAAAAGTTAAGAATTCCAATTAATGATAATTCGCTAAGAGGTTTACTCATGGGGATATTTGTCGGTATTTTATGGCTTGGCTTCTCTGCTGGCTTGCTTATACTAACTAATTATTTGAAAATAACTGAAATAAATAATGTTCCTATGTTATGGATTTGGATAATATCAGCCTTTATAAATGTTATTATGCAAGAACTTCTTGTTAGAGGTTACATTTATCAACTTATAAAAAAAGAGTATAATTTGCCAGTTGCAATTGTTGTAACCACAGTCATATTTTCATTGTTGCATGGAGGTACTATTGAAGCAGGAATAATTCCTGTGTTGAATGTTGTAACAATGTGTTTATTCACTACATTCTTATATGAAGCTGAAGGTACTATTTTAGCTCCTACTATGAGCCATGCTATATGGAATATAATAGGTGGACTTATTTTGGGAGGGGTTAGATTAGCTGACGATTATCCAAGCTTGATTACAATGACACCTTCAAAAAATCAGATTTTATCTGGAGGAGATTGTATGATAGAAGGGAGTGTTATCGTTCTAATAACAAACATTATTCTAATGTTAATTTTTTATAAAAGGTATAAAAATAACACCAAGAAAGCGTGAACTTCATTTTAACTAAAAAATATATTTACAGCACTTACTAATTTGTAGGTGCTTTTTTGATGCCTAAAATTAAGGAGGTGAGATATTGGCAAATAGAATAAAAGGGATAACTGTTGAGATTGGTGGGGATACTACCAAACTTCAAACTGCATTAAAACAAGTTAATACGGAGATTAAACATACTCAATCGGAACTGCGTGATGTCAATAAACTTCTTAAACTTGATCCTGGAAATACAGAACTTATCTCCCAAAAGCATAAGCTATTAGGACAGACCTTAGAAGAAACAAAGAACAAATTAACTTCTTTGAAAGAGGCACAAAAACAAGCTGAACAGGCTCTTGCAGAAGGTAAGATTTCCCAAGAGCAATATGATGCCCTTAAACGTGAAATTATTGAAACAGAACAAGCCCTTAAATCTCTAGAAAGGCAAGGGGCAACCACAAATCAGACTCTTCAAAACATAGCTATTACTGGAGAAAAATGGCAAAACACAGGGCAAAATATAGAAAACGTAGGAAGAAAAATGATGCCAGTATCTCTTGCTGTAGCGGGTCTTGGAGCAGCAGCTGTAAAGACTGCATCAGATTTTGATTCTGGTATGGCAAAGGTAAAAGCAGTATCTGGTGCAACAGGATCCGACTTTGATGCTCTAAGGGAAAAGGCTCGTGAAATGGGAGCCAAGACCAAGTTCTCAGCATCTGAAGCGGCAGAGGCTATGAACTACATGGCTATGGCTGGTTGGAAAAGTAAAGATATGATTAGTGGGATAGAAGGAGTCATGAACCTTGCTGCAGCTAGTGGTGAGGATCTAGCTACCACTTCAGATATCGTAACAGATGCCCTTACAGCCTTTGGTTTAAAAGCTGAAGACTCTTCTCACTTTGCTGATGTTCTTGCAGCTGCATCATCTAATGCCAATACTAATGTTTCACTAATGGGTGAAACCTTCAAATATGCTGCACCTATTGCTGGGACACTTGGCTATTCAGTTGAAGATACAGCAGTAGCTATAGGTTTAATGGCTAACGCAGGAATAAAAGGTTCACAAGCAGGGACAGCTTTAAGGTCTGGGCTAACAAGACTCGCATCACCAACTAAAGAAGTTATGAACGGAATGTCCATGTTGGGCTTATCTATTGAAGATGTACAGGGCCTTTCACTTGATGAGACTCTAAGCACATTTAGAGCAGCCTTTGCTAATTTAGATGGAACTCAAAAAGCACAAGCAGCATCCATGATATTTGGTAAAAACGCTATGTCTGGAATGTTGGCAATTATAAATGCCAGTGAAAAAGACTATAACAGTTTAAGTGATGCCATATATAACGCAGATGGAACAGCAGAAAAAATGGCTGCTACTATGCAGGATAACCTAGCTGGTCAATTAAAGATTTTACAATCTGCCTTAGAAGAATTAGCTATATCCTTTGGAGAACTTTTAATGCCTGCTGTTAGAAAAGCAGTAGATATATTAACCAAACTGGTAAATGGACTTAATGCCCTTCCAGGACCAGTAAAAGGTATTATTGCAGGTATCGGTCTTTTTATAGCTGCTCTTGGACCTGTACTTATGATTGTAGGAAAACTTATCTGGTCAATAGGAACTATTATGACCAAAGGACCTCTAATAGTAGGAGGAATAACTAAGATAGTTGGAATCTTTACAGGTACACTTATACCAGCAATCACTGCAGTAGTATCAGCCATTGGGATTGTTCCTATTGCTATTGGTGCAGTAATAGCGGGTCTTGTTCTTTTATGGAAGAAGTGCGACTGGTTTAGAGAAGGTGTCATCTCTATTTGGGAAACCATCAAAGAATCAACTGTTGCTATTTGGAATGGAATAAAAGAATTCTTCGTAAACCTATGGCAAGGGATATCAGAATCTTGGACAAGTACCTGGACTGTTATTACAAGTTTTCTATCGGAATTTTGGGCTGGATTTATTGAAGGGGTTAAGACTACTTGGAAAGGCATCAAGGACTTCTTCGCCAATCTATGGAATGGACTTTCTGAAGGATGGAACAGCATCTGGACATCTATAACAACTTTTCTAGCTGAATCTTGGAATACCTTTATTGAGGGAGCCAAGAGTCTATGGCAAAGTTTAGGAGAATTCTTTACAAGCCTCTGGACGGGAATTCAAACAACTTTTACAAATATATGGACAGCTATTTCAACTATAACTACAGAAGTATTTACAGCAGTTGGAGAGTTTATAAAAACTACTTGGGAAGGTATTAAGACTTTAATTTCAACAGTTCTTGATGCAATTAAAGTAAAAGTAGAGACTATTTGGAATGGACTAAAAGAGTTCTTAACAACAGTCATCACTGCCATTGGAGAATTTATTTCTACATCCTGGACCAATATAAAAACGACTATTGAGACTATCTTGACTTCTATTAAGACGGTCCTTGAATCAATCTGGAATGGGATAAAGACCTTTATCCAATCAACAATGAATAACATAAAGTCCTTTGTTTCATCTGCTTGGAATTCTATAAAGTCAACTATCTCCTCTGCAGTGAATACTGCAAAGTCAGCAGTATCATCTGCCTTTAATTCTATGAGATCAAGTATTTCATCGACCATGTCAAATATTCAGTCTACTATTAGAAATGGATTTAATAATGCGGTTAATCACATTAAGAATTTGGCATCTCAAGCTTATACATGGGGAGCAGATATGATTAATGGAATTGCAAGAGGGATTAGAAATGCGATTAGCAATGTGACATCTGCTGTATCTAATGTGGCATCAACCATTAGATCCTACCTGCACTTTTCAGTACCAGATGTTGGCCCACTTACCGACTACGAATCATGGATGCCAGACTTTATGGAAGGCTTATCTAAGGGGATAGAAAAGAGCAGGAGACTAGTACAATCTTCAATGAAAAATGTTGCAAGTGATATGGTTTTAAGTCCAAATATATCAGCTGTTGGTATGGGTGGATACGATAAAGAATCTGCTATAAATGGAATTGATATGGGAAGGCAAATATCTGATGCACTTGCAAATATCAATTTAAAATCAGAAAATTCTGGAGACATAGTTATCCCGGTTTATCTTGGAGGCACACTACTTGATGAAGTAATTGTCAATGCATCTATGCGTAAGAATTTAAGAAGTGGAGGTAGGTAATGAAATATCAATCATATTTAATTATTGAAGGAGTAGACCTACCACTACCAAATTCTTATGATTTGGAGTTTAGAGATATAGAAGCAGATACTGGAGGAGAGACAGAAGCAGGAACTATTCAGAGAGATATTGTTAGAAACAAAGTAGCAAGTATTTCTGTAAGTTTTTCTTGCAGTCCTAAACTTGTAAAGACATTGAGTAGTTTTGCTAATAAGTCTAATCTTCAAGTTAAATACTTAGATACAGAAACATTAGAATTAAAAGAGACACAAATGTATATAGATAAATTTCAAGTCAAATTAATAAAAGATACTTCTTATAAAGGATTGTGGGAAGTATCTTTTTCTTTGGAGGAGTACTAATGTATCCAACAAGTAATGAATATAAAACAGTTATAAAAAAGAACTCTCGTAAATTTTACTGGACGGGAAATATCATCTTAAAAGATGAGACCACTATTCCCTTTACAAATAAGGATATTTTAAAAGGGTCTGGATACATCCATCGTTCATGCTCTGGATCTTCTGAACTTGAAATAGGGACAGTTTATGCCGGAGAATTTGGAATTAGTCTTTTTTCAAATATAGATAGGTATTCTTTAGAGGATTCAAAGCTAGAAATTTTTTACCATCAAGAATTAGAAAATAAAAATATAGAAACCATACCAATGGGAATATTTGATGTTACTGAGGCAAATAGGTCTAAGAAGATTTTAGAACTAAAAGGCTATGACTATATGCTTAGATTTGATAAGAATTTCCCAGTAACAGATACCTTTGGTACAGCCTTTGAATTACTAAGTCTCTCATGTGAGAAGTGCAAGGTAGAACTAGGTATGACAGAAGATGAGGTAAAAGCTTTTGTAAATGGAGAGGAAGTTCTGGCTATTTACCAAGACCATGATATAGAAACCTATAGAGACTTTATTCACTATATAGCATCAACTCTTGGTACTTTTGCACAGATCTCTCGTGATGGTAAATTGGTTTTAAAAAAGTATGCAGAAAGTATATCCACTGAAATTAAAACGAGAGAAAGATTTTCTTCATCTGTATCAGATTTTAAAACAAGATATACGGCTATTAACTCAACAAATGCAAAGACTAAAATAGCTGAATATTATTCTTTAGAAAATGATGATGGGCTAACTATGAATCTTGGGATAAATCCACTGATGCAGTTAGGACTTCCAGAAAAAAGAAAAAGAATGTGTGAGGTTATTCTTACTGAAATTTGTAAGATTCATCATACACCTTTTGATATGGTAACTATAGGAGATCCAAGCCTTGATGTAGGAGATAGAATAGCTATTTCTTACGAAGAAGAAAAGATTGAAGGTCTTATTACTGACATTGAATACAAGATAAATGGTAAGCACAGAATTTTAGGAGTTGGAAAGAATCCATACCTATCAAAGGCTAAAAGTAAGAATGATAAAAATATAGTCGGACTTTTAAATCAGATTGAATCTGAAAAGTTAGTAGTTCATGCCTATTCTAATTACTCTGCCTTTAATCTTTCTACCACAGATACACCAATAATTCGTATAGAATTTGCCTCTAATAAAGAAACGGAGGCAATTTTTAATGCCTCTATTTTGTTGAATATAATTTGTGACACTGAAGAAAAAAATAGAAAGATATCAAGAAAGGTTAAGAAACAAGTAGAGGTTTTAAATGAAGAAGGGAAATCCTATGATCCTCCAAAGTTTGAAGAAAAAGAGGAAGTAGAAGAATTAGACTTTATTGAAAATATAGAAATACCAACAAGGATAGTTATTACTTATGTTTTCAATGATACGAAAATAGAACATCACATTCCAAAAGAAACCTACTTAAGTGGTGACCATATTCTAAATCTTTTTTATCCACTAACTAAAC
Source organism: Anaerococcus faecalis (assembly GCF_013371425.1). NCBI lineage: Bacteria > Bacillati > Bacillota > Tissierellia > Tissierellales > Peptoniphilaceae > Anaerococcus > Anaerococcus faecalis. Next base: position 29,056 of record NZ_JABVBA010000015.1, on the reverse strand, counting down.
TTCAGGAAAAGACAATGAACAATTTTTCAGTTTTAATACGACTTGAGTCTGGTCAAGCAATGATTGGAAAAGATAATGCTATCGCAGCTATCTCTGGTCAATCTCTAGGTTCTACAGAGGCTTGGGATGGAAAGCTTAAGATTGATGAATCTTGGAAGATAATAGAACTTAGTCATTCATTCCTGCTTAGAAAATTGAAGGCTGAATACAAAGTAGAAAGCCAAGTCCCAAGACCACTAGTATTTAATGAAAAGGTAGGAAGATTTAAATATCAAGGATTGATGCTTGGAAAATATAAGGAAGAAATTACTACAGAATTTAAAGATAAGGAGGAAGGAAATGCTCAAGGGTAAATCAGCCATCGAACTAACTGATGTGAGGACAAATACGAAGGAGATATATGAAGATGAAAACTTAATAACTAATGCAGTCCCAGATATATTAAGACTAAACCCGTCAGGTCTTATGTATCCAATTCATCAAAGTGGAGAAGTAGAATACAAAGACGAAATATTTCCAATTGCAAACAAACTTTATGGAGGAATATTGCTATATGAAAATAGATTAGAAGAAGATCGAGATAAAATAATTCCACCATCAGATAATCCAATCATTGGTTATGCATCTAACAATGTGAATTCTACAGATAATCCTTTAAGGGGTTCTGCGAATTTAACAGAATCTATACCATTAGAAAATGGATATAAGTTTGTTTGGGATTTTTCTACATCACAAGCTAATGGAAGAATATCTTCACTAGCTTTGACACATTACAAAGCAGGAAGATTTTATTATGGAAATAATTTTAATAGGAATGCATGCTTACTACTAAACAGGACATACTATGATGTCAGTAAAGATATACAAAGAGCATATATAGGGATGGTTGAAGGAAATCCTAAAGATAATACTTTTATATCCTTATGGCCAAGAGAAAATAAGACACTTGATATTGTTAAATTTAAAGAAGCCTACTCAAGTATCGGATTAACGGATTCAGTTCTAGGTCCTAGATTTCAGGAAATGGAGAAAATCACAATCGACCTAACAGAATATTATGGTGATTTTTACTATTGGTATGATGGTGGATTTTATGATGGTAAAGACGGATATTGGTATGGATTTCTAACTAAATCCAACTACAATAGTGGATTAATTAGAAGAGTGAAAATAAAAAAAGACGATTATTCTACACAAGTAGACCAGTGGGATTTAAACGATATTAGATTGTATGACTTAGGATCGTACCCAAGTGAAGATTCGAGTAGTGTATACAGATCCATAGGAAGCGTGATAAAGGATGGATACCTTTATGCAATAAATAGAGACAGAAATAGAATTTATAAAATCAACATCAATAATCCAGTAGATATTTCATTTATGGAATTAGGATTTAAATCTGATTTTACGGAAGGATCGAGCACTTACTCTTACATGTATCAGTGGGGAGACCATATATTAGGATATGATTTTACTATTACCAAAGATGGTAGAATCATTAAGAATTATGGAAAAGATTATTCAGGAGCATCATTTAGATATATAAGAACTCCAACAATTGAAATTGGTCCTTTTAGGATTGGATACGGATCAAATTCTGGAACTCTATATAAATGTCTTTATCTTCATACCCCATACCTTGGAACAATTAATAACCTATCAAGTCCAATATTAAAAACGGCAGATAAGACAATGAAAATAACTTACACATTAACAGAGGAGGAATAAAATGAATAAGTTTTTAGAAATACTAAAAGTATGTTTTACGGCTATCGGAGGATGGTTGGGGTTTTATCTTGGAAGTGTAGATGCTTTTATTTACACACTACTTGCTTTTGTAATAGCTGACTATTTAACAGGCGTTTTAAGAGCAGGAGTAGAAAGAAAGCTATCCTCATCCATAGGATTTAAAGGGATAGCTAAAAAGATTATGATTTTTATAGTTGTAGGAATAGCGAACTTATGCGATGTAAATTTAATCAAAGGTGATGGAACAATGATAAGAACAGCCATCATCTTTTTTTATATAGCAAATGAAGGGCTTTCTATACTTGAAAACTCTGTAGCTTTAGGTTTGCCAGTACCAGAAAAATTAAAAAAAGTATTAGAACAATTCAAGGAGGAAAAATAAATGAGTAATAGTCCATTAGTACAAGCAAGAATTCTCTCACCTAACCATAGTGGAAGAAGAGATCAGAAGATAACTAAAATAGCAATTCACCATGCAGCTGGAGTTATAAATGGTAGAAATCTTGCTGGAGTATTTGTGCCAAGGTCAAGACGTGCATCAGCTAACTACAATTTAGGATCTGATGGAGTCATTGTTTTAGGAGTAGATGAATCTAACAGAGCCTGGACAACCTCATCTTCCTGGTGTGACAATAGAGCAGTAACTATTGAAGTAGGAAACTCTACGAGAGGACCTCAGTGGTTGGTTTCTGATTATGTTTTAAATAGACTAATTGATTTAGTTACAGACATCTGTAGGAGAAATGGAATCTATCCTTGCACCTACACTGGAGGTAAGGATGGTGTACTTCAAAAGCATGAGTGGTATTCTAATACGAATTGTCCAGGACCATATCTTGGTAGCAAGTTTCCATATATAGCAAATGAAGTCAATAAAAGGCTTAGAGGCAATAATACTGTTAGTAAACCAACAAATGGACTATATAGAGTTAGAAAATCTTGGCCTGATTCTAAAAGTCAGAAAGGTGCATTTAAGAATTTAGATAATGCTAAAAGATGTGCCGATAGATTTGGTTTAAAAGTATTCGATGTTAATGGCAAGATAGTTTATCCAATTGGAAAGACAATCGACCAATTAGCAAGAGAGGTTATAAGTGGAAAATGGGGGAATGGAGAAGAAAGAAAAAGAAGGTTAACTCAAGCTGGATATGATTATAAAGCGGTTCAGAAGAGAGTAAATCAGCTAATTTAATAAAACGATTAAGGCTTAATGGATTTTTAAATTAGAAATCCATTAAGCCTTTTTTTATTTTACCATCCTATTTCAGTATTTCTTATGGCATATATTAAGACCTTAATATTACTCAAAAACACTCCCTTTGTCCTAAGGAATATAGAGGAAAGAAAATTAGGGTTAAAAATAGACCTTATTTCTTTGCCTGTGATATAGGAGGTGGAGTATGAGAGTAGAAAAGTTTGAAGGTGAAAAAGAAGTTGTAAAGACTGAATACACTGAAAGAGATTTAAAAGCAGAGCTTAATTTCTATCTATCGGATAAATTTATCCAAGACCTATTTCTGTTAGATGAAATTAGCCTTGAAGAATATAGGAAAATCAGGAGAGAAAACATAAAAAAATTCAAACCTATTCTTTCAGAATTATTGCTATAAGACTTGATATATACACATTTGTACGGGAATATAGCACTAGCAGAAAGGAGGTTGAATGGATGAAAAAGATAACAAAAATAGAAGCGAATCAAAAAGAAGAATCTATATTAAGAGTTGCTGCCTATGCAAGAGTATCGACAGATGAAGATGCTCAGCTTGTAAGTCTTAAAACGCAAAAGGCACACTACGAAAAGATAATATCTGAGAACGAATCATATACATTTGCAGGTTTATACTTTGATGAAGGCATCACTGGAACAAAGAAAGAATGCAGGGATGGACTTCTAAAAATGTTAAAAGACTGTGAAGACGGGAAAATAGATTTTATCCTAACTAAATCCATCTCAAGGCTTGCAAGAAACACGACAGATTGTTTGGAAATCGTAAGAAGACTCCTTGATTTAAACATTGGTATCTATTTTGAAAAAGAAAATATTGATACAAGAACCATGGAAAGCGAGTTGATGTTATCCATACTTTCATCCCTTGCAGAAAGTGAGTCCAGGTCTATATCAGAAAATAACAAGTGGTCCATAAAGAAAAGATTTCAAAATGGAACGTTTATTATATCAAGCCCACCCTATGGCTATGAGAATATAGACGGAAAGATGGTAGTGAACGAAGAAGAAGGAAAAATAATAAAAGAAATATTTGAAGAGTATCTCTCAGGTAAGGGAACGCACAAAATAGCAGATGACTTAAATAAAAGAAAGATTAAAGGACAAAAAGGAGCAAGCTGGCATGGGTCAACTATAAACGGAATCTTAAAAAATGAAAAATATATAGGCGATGTCATCTACCAAAAAACTTATACAGATGAAAATTATAATAGACATAAAAATAATGGAGAAGAAGACCAGTATAAGATTATAGACAACCATGAAGCCATAGTAAGTAAAGAGGACTTTGAAAAAGTACAAGACCTAATAAAGATAAGGGCTATAGCAAAAGGAAATGGAGAAAACACTAAAAGATACCAAAATAGATATAGCTTATCAGGGAAAATAAAGTGTGGCGAGTGTGGTTCAAGCTTTAAAAGAAGACATCACTATAATGGCAAAGATAAATATATAGCTTGGACTTGCAGTGAACACTTAAGAGATATCAATAAGTGTTCTATGAAGTTTATTAAAGACAAGAACATAAAACTAGCTTTTATGACTTTAGTAAACAAGTTAGTCTTTGGGAAAGATAGCATCCTAATGCCACTCTTAGAAACATTAAAGAGAGTGGATAGCAAGGATGAGGTTGTGAAGATAAATAAAATAGAAGAAAGCCTAGAAAAACTAAAGGAAAGAAAAGAGGTTCTAAGCAAACTAATAACTTCAGGAGTTTTAGATGCAAGTATTTACGCAAAAGAAAGCAGTGAAATTTCAAGTGAAGAAAGTTATCTACTCAAAGAAAAGGAAAAAAGTAAAAAAGCCATTCTTGGAAATGATGAAGAAATAAGAGAACTTGAAAAACTAATAGGAATCTTAGGAAAAAGTGAAATGATAGATCACTTTGAAGATGACTTGTTTGAAGAAATTATAAACCACATTCAAGTTGTTGATAGAGAAACCCTTGATTTTTATTTAAAGTGTGGACTTGTACTTAGAGAGGAAGTGAAAAATAATGTCTAGGTTATGTTATGGCTATACCATAAGAGACGGAAGATTAGAAGTTCAAGAAACAGAAGCTGAGAATATAAGAAAAATCTTTAAAAATTATCTTGCTGGCAATGCTCTTATAAAGTCGGCAGACCTTGCAGGCTTAAAGAAAAACAGCTCAAGTGTAAAAAGAATCTTAACCAATAAAAAGTATTTAGGAAATGAAATCTATCCCAAGATAATAGATGGAGAAAGCTTTGAAAAGGCAGGTCAAATGTTAAAGAAAAGGGCAGTGGCTATGGGACGAGTTTGGGAAAAGAAAGAAGAGATTATTAAAGTTCCCTGCAAGTTTAGATATAAGAAGGAAGAGACTTTGCCCATAGATCCCTTTGAACGAGCAAGCCACAAGTACAATTTAATCGAGGTGATAGATGATGAATAGCAAGGTTATAGTCATACCAGCGAAGAAGAAAAAAGGAAATTCCATCAAGGAATCAGAAAAGAAGAAACTAAGAGTAGCTGCCTATGCAAGAGTATCAACGGATAGTGATGAACAGGCAACTTCTTATGACACTCAAATAGACCACTACACAAATTATATTAGGAGAAATCCAGATTGGGAATTTGCGGGAGTTTTTTCTGATGAAGGAATCAGTGGAACATATACCAAGAAAAGAGCTGGCTTTAATAAAATGATTGAAGAAGCCATGGAAGGAAATATCGACTATATCATTACAAAGTCCATATCGAGGTTTGCTAGAAATACACTAGACTGCTTAAAGTATATTCGTAAACTAAAAGAAAATAACATCCCTGTTTACTTTGAAAAAGAAAACATTAATACAATGGATGCCAAGGGGGAAGTCCTCCTTACCATTATGGCATCCCTTGCACAACAGGAAAGTCAGTCTTTATCCCAAAATGTGAAGTTAGGCTTTCAATATAGGTTTCAACAAGGTCAAGTCCAGGTAAACCATAATAGGTTTTTAGGCTATACAAAAGACGAAGAAGGAAAACTTGTCGTAGTTCCTGAAGAGGCAAAAATAGTAAAAAGAATCTACAGAGAATACCTAGAAGGAGCAAGCCTACGAGATATAAAGGTAGGACTTGAAAAAGACAAGATAGTAAATGGGGCGGGAAATAAGAAGTGGCATGTATCAAACCTCAATCAAATATTAACTAATGAGAAATACATGGGGGATGCACTCTTACAAAAGACTTATACTGTAGATTTTCTAAATAAGAAAAGGGTAAAGAATGATGGAATAGCACCTCAATATTATGTAGAAAATAGCCATGAAGCCATCATACCTAAAGAAATCTTCATGCGAGTTGGAGAAGAAATGGATAGACGAGCCAATATGGTGAGCGGAAAAGGAAAAAGAAGAATTTATTCAAGCAAATACGCCCTTTCAAGTATTGTCTACTGCTCTAAATGCGGAGATATTTACAGGAGAATAGCATGGAATAATAGAGGAAAGAAATATACTGTTTGGAGATGTTGTACAAGAGTAACCCATGGACCAGAAGCATGTGAAGCAAGAACCATAAAAGAAGAAGACCTACAAGAAGCAGTTGTGGAAGCCATCAATCAGCTTATATCTGAAAGCAGTAAATTAAAGGAAATAATTAAAGAAAATATAGAAAAATCCATCACAGGTGATGGAAGTAGCCAGATAGATGAAATAGACAAAGAAATGTTGAAAGTGCAAGAAGAACTTTTAAAAGTAGCTAATGCCAAAAAAGACTACACAGACCTTGCAGACAGGGTAGAAGAATTAAGAAATGAAAAAGAAAAGATACTACTAAATATGGCAGAAGAGAAGAATGAACAAATTAGACTAATGGAATTAGAAGAGTTTTTAGACAATCAAGAATTAGAAGTAGACAGCTATGATGAAAAATTGGTAAGGAAACTAGTGGGTAAGATAGTTGTTTATGATGAAATGCTTAAAGTAATATTCAAGTCTGGAATTGAGGTTGAAATTGACAAGGATAAAAAGTAAATATACAATATAACTAACAGCACCCGACACGCCTCTTAACAATGCGAACCATGTTGAAGCCCTAGCCCTACTTGTCAAGGAGCGAAGCGACGCTGAAAAGTAGAGGCAGGTCTCATGCAAAGATTTCCCAAGAGAAGCGACCGAATAGGGAGCTTCGATTGGCAGAAATCGCCTGCTGAGACGGTATGTTTGATGTCAAGAAAATAATGATATAGCAATGTTTTAAGAAGAAACATCTATTTTATCAACTCGGAGAAATGTGTGTTTCTTTGTTTGTGAGAACAGATCGAGAGTGTCAGAAAAACAACCAGATTGAGTAAACAGTAGCAATAATCAATTAGGGAGTGGATAGAACAGATATTGACTTCAATTTAACGGCTGCTCTTTTAAATTAATACATTAATCTGTATCATTACGTTATAAAAGAAATATTATGATTGTTTTGTTGTATATTCATGGTCTTATAATTATTTTACTTTTCTTATTTGACAGATGGTAAGTAGGGCAGTGAAAAAGATTATGGATTTTATCTAAGCACTAAGTAGTTTAGATCACTAATCAGGGAAAATAAGGCCTTCAAGATGAATTCCGAAGGCCCCCTTTCCTTTCCATATAAATATACGTAAAGCATAAGGAACATATGGCAAAAAAAGTGTTTCTCAACATGAGATATAGCTTTTGATATTGAAAGGAGAGATTCAGTATGATAGATAATATTATTCAATCAGTGACAGAAAAATTATCCTCTTTGCCTTATATAGAAGGCATCGTATTAGGGGGTTCCCGTGCAAGAGGCACACATACAGAGGATTCTGATATAGATATCGGAATCTATTACAAATCAGAATCATTTGACATTAAAGCGATTAATCAAATTGCTACAGAGTTGGATGATGAGAATAGAAATAACCTTGTTGTACCTCCCGGAGCGTGGGGTGATTGGATTAATGGCGGCGGATGGTTAGTTATAAATGGGTATCATGTTGACTTGATTTTACGTGATATAAAACGGGTGGAACAAATAATCAAAGATACGGAGCAAGGAATTGTTACTACTAATTATCAGACGGGGCATCCCCATGGATATATAAGTGCTATGTATCGTGGAGAATTGGCGATCAGCAAGATACTATATACTAAGAATGAAAGCTTATGCGAATTAAAAAAACAGGCAGAAACTTATCCCAATGCTTTGCAGAAAAGTTTAGTTAACTTTTTTATGTTTGAAGCAGGGTTCTCTTTAATGTTTGTAAAAGCAAATTCGGGAACAGACGATAAATATTATATTGCGGGTCATGTTTTTCGTATTATTTCATGCTTAAATCAAGTACTATTTGCATGTAATAATGCTTATTGTATCAACGAAAAGAAAGCTATAAAACTGCTTGAAACTTTTGAACATAAACCTGAAAAATATACCGAGAAGGTAAATCATATTTTTGAAGTACTCGGTATCTCACTTTTTGAATGCTACGACATGACCGAGAAGCTTTATAATGAAGTGAATGAAATTGTATCGGAGATAAATAACTTTTTAAACGAGGAGAGTTCAGATGAAAGAAAACAAATATGATGATAATATATTTTTTCAAAAATACAGTCAAATGAGTCGCTCGCAGAAAGGACTGGCTGGTGCGGGAGAATGGGAGACTTTGAAAAAGATGCTACCTGATTTTAAGGGTAAGCGTGTGCTTGATTTAGGATGCGGCTATGGATGGCACTGTATATATGCGATGGAAAACGGTGCTTCCTCTGTAGTAGGTGTTGATATTTCTCATAAAATGCTCGAAGTAGCAAAAGGAAAAACCCATTTTCCACAGATTGAATATGAATGCTGTGCCATAGAAGATGTGGATTTCCCAGAGGAGAGCTTTGATGTAATACTAAGTTCGCTTGCGTTTCATTATGTAGCAGACTATGAGAATTTAGTAAAAAAGATATATAGGATGCTGAAGGCTGGTGGCAATTTAGTTTTTACAGTTGAACATCCTGTTTTTACTGCTCATGGAACACAAGACTGGTATTATAACGAAAAAGGAGAAATACTGCATTTCCCGGTGGACAATTATTATTATGAGGGCAAACGGACAGCTATGTTTTTGGAAGAAAAGGTTACAAAATATCATAGAACACTGACCACATATCTAAATACACTGCTTTCAAATAGTTTTATAATAAATCAGATTGTGGAGCCACAGCCGCCAGAGAACATGATGGATATTCCGGGGATGGCGGATGAAATGCGACGCCCAATGATGCTGATTGTATCGGCAAAAAAGAAGATGTAATAATATAGAAAAAATAAACGAGGAGTATGTAAATGAGATCAGAAAAAGAAATGATGGATTTAGTACTTTCTTTAGCAGAACAGGATGAACGTATTCGAATTGTGACCCTTGAGGGGTCACGCGCAAATATTAATATACCTAAAAAAAATGATTTAGAGTTTATGGAAGAAGTTTTAATTGATGATAATATGGTTTTTGATATTGATAATTTAAAAGGATTTCTTAATGATACCAGTTCATTTGGGTTTATAGCTAAAGAAAATAATAAAATTATAGGATTTGCATATTGCTATACACTTTTAAGACCTGATGGAAAAACAATGTTTTATTTACACTCAATAGGAATGTTACCTAACTATCAAGACAAAGGTTATGGTTCAAAATTATTATCTTTTATTAAGGAATATTCTAAAGAGATTGGTTGTTCTGAAATGTTTTTAATAACTGATAAAGGTAATCCTAGAGCTTGCCATGTATATGAAAAATTAGGTGGTAAAAATGATTATAAAGATGAAATAGTATATGTATATGATTATGAAAAAGGTGATAAATAAATGAATATAGTTGAAAATGAAATATGTATAAGAACTTTAATAGATGATGATTTTCCTTTGATGTTAAAATGGTTAACTGATGAAAGAGTATTAGAATTTTATGGTGGTAGAGATAAAAAATATACATTAGAATCATTAAAAAAACATTATACAGAGCCTTGGGAAGATGAAGTTTTTAGAGTAATTATTGAATATAACAATGTTCCTATTGGATATGGACAAATATATAAAATGTATGATGAGTTATATACTGATTATCATTATCCAAAAACTGATGAGATAGTCTATGGTATGGATCAATTTATAGGAGAGCCAAATTATTGGAGTAAAGGAATTGGTACAAGATATATTAAATTGATTTTTGAATTTTTGAAAAAAGAAAGAAATGCTAATGCAGTTATTTTAGACCCTCATAAAAATAATCCAAGAGCAATAAGGGCATACCAAAAATCTGGTTTTAGAATTATTGAAGATTTGCCAGAACATGAATTACACGAGGGCAAAAAAGAAGATTGTTATTTAATGGAATATAGATATGATGATAATGCCACAAATGTTAAGGCAATGAAATATTTAATTGAGCATTACTTTGATAATTTCAAAGTAGATAGTATTGAAATAATCGGTAGTGGTTATGATAGTGTGGCATATTTAGTTAATAATGAATACATTTTTAAAACAAAATTTAGTACTAATAAGAAAAAAGGTTATGCAAAAGAAAAAGCAATATATAATTTTTTAAATACAAATTTAGAAACTAATGTAAAAATTCCTAATATTGAATATTCGTATATTAGTGATGAATTATCTATACTAGGTTATAAAGAAATTAAAGGAACTTTTTTAACACCAGAAATTTATTCTACTATGTCAGAAGAAGAACAAAATTTGTTAAAACGAGATATTGCCAGTTTTTTAAGACAAATGCACGGTTTAGATTATACAGATATTAGTGAATGTACTATTGATAATAAACAAAATGTATTAGAAGAGTATATATTGTTGCGTGAAACTATTTATAATGATTTAACTGATATAGAAAAAGATTATATAGAAAGTTTTATGGAAAGACTAAATGCAACAACAGTTTTTGAGGGTAAAAAGTGTTTATGCCATAATGATTTTAGTTGTAATCATCTATTGTTAGATGGCAATAATAGATTAACTGGAATAATTGATTTTGGAGATTCTGGAATTATAGATGAATATTGTGATTTTATATACTTACTTGAAGATAGTGAAGAAGAAATAGGAACAAATTTTGGAGAAGATATATTAAGAATGTATGGAAATATAGATATTGAGAAAGCAAAAGAATATCAAGATATAGTTGAAGAATATTATCCTATTGAAACTATTGTTTATGGAATTAAAAATATTAAACAGGAATTTATCGAAAATGGTAGAAAAGAAATTTATAAAAGGACTTATAAAGATTGATTATATAATATATGAAAAGCTATTATAAAAGACATTAGTATTAAATAGTTTAAAAAAATGAAAAATAATAAAGGAAGTGGAAAGATGGATTTAGAAAAAACAAATAATAATTCAATGATTATTAAATATCAAAATACAGATAATGTATTAGAAGATATATGTTCTATAAGATGAATTTCAGGATTATGATATTACATATTTTGTAAGTGATATAGAACCGTTTATATCTAATGATGACTGGCTTAATCAATTTGGGAATATAATAATGATGCAAAAGCCGGAGGATATGGAATTATTCCCACCTGAAGAAAAGGGATTTTCCTATCTTATGCTATTTGATGATTACAATAAAATTGATCTTACCTTATTGCCCTTGGAAGAGTTAGATAATTACCTAAAGGGCGATAAATTAATAAAGGTTCTAATTGATAAAGATTGTAGAATTAAAAGGGACATAGTTCCGACTGATATAGATTATCATGTAAGAAAGCCAAGCGCAAGGGAGTATGATGATTGCTGCAATGAATTTTGGAATGTAACACCTTATGTTATTAAAGGATTGTGCCGCAAAGAGATACTGTTTGCAATCGATCATCTGAACCAGATTCTACGGTTTGAACTACTTAGGATGATGTCGTGGAAGGTTGGGATAAAGACAGAATTTTCATTAAGTGTTGGGAAAAATTATAAGTATATTAACAAATACATTGATGAAGATCTATGGAATAGATTATTATCTACATATCGCATGGATTCCTATGAAAATATTTGGAAGTCATTATTTATATGCCACCAATTGTTCAGGGAAGTGTCCAAAGAGGTAGCAGAACTACTGGGGTTTGATTATCCAGAGTATGGTAAGAACATAACAAGATATACCGAGGACATGTATAAAAAATATGTTGAAAATGACTATTTTTAAAGATTAGCAAAGATTATTAACCATAAGCAAGGGGTGTAAATGTATGGAAAGTACTGATGTTATAAATGAAATTAGAGGTATATTACCTCGTAACTCAATTGGAAAATATGATTTACTAACTATTTTTACACATAAAACCGTTTTTGATAAAATTGTAAAAGTACTATCATTGGATTTTCAAAATAAAGTAGATTATGTGGCTGCCCCAGAAGCAATTGGATGGATACTAGGCACTGCCATAGCCAAAGAACTTGGAGTGGGGTTTATTGGAGTAAGAAAAGGTGATAAGCTGCCATACGCAAAAGAAGAGATTATTTCGACACATTTTACCGACTATTCAGGTCAAGATAAAAGCTTTGAAATATCTAAGAGTTCTATTGTGAGGAACAAAAGAGTTTTGATTGTAGATGATTGGATAGAGACAGGTTCTCAAATGAAGGCTTTAATAGCTTTGTTAGAGAAATTGGATTGCAGCATTATTGGGTTGGCTACTATTGGGATTGATATAAATGAGGTTACTCAAAAATGGATAGACAGCAGTTTTGTAGCTTATATTGGCTCAAACATATAATAAACCGAAAGAAAATCTTGAATCAAAATTTTGGATGGCGTTAATTTACAATACAACGAAAGATGTTTACTCTTTTTTTATAAATTTTAAGAGGCGTTAAAAAACAGTTTTCAGACGAAAGGAGATCGAAGTTGAGTATAGATTTAAGTAACAAAAAAATTCCGAAAGAAGCAATTCAAGCATTAAAAACTATAGCGGAACTACTTGATAATATGTTAATTGGGGTGTATTTGTATGGTTCGGCAGTAATGGGTGGTTTACGTATGAATAGCGATGTAGATATTTTGGTAATAACAAATCAAAGTTTATCTGAAAAAACTCGAAGGAATCTTACAAATAGGTTAATGCTTATATCTGGGAAAATAGGAAACATAAAAGATATGAGGCCTCTTGAAGTTACGGTCATAAATCAAAAGGATATTGTCCCTTGGCATTTCCCCCCCAAATATGAATTTATGTATGGCGAGTGGCTAAGAGAGCAGTTTGAAAAGGGAGAAATTCCTGAGTCGACTTATGATCCGGATTTAGCAATACTTTTAGCACAACTAAGAAAAAATAGTATTAACCTTTTGGGACCAAAGGCAACAGAAGTAATTGAGCCTGTGCCAATGACAGATATTCGAAAAGCAATTAAAGAATCGTTGCCCGGGTTGATAACTAGCATTAAAGGTGACGAACGCAATGTGATTTTAACTTTAGCCAGAATGTGGGTGACAGCATCTACTGGTGAAATCAGATCAAAAGATCTGGCAGCTGAATGGGCAATACCTCAATTACCTTATGAGCATGCCATTTTACTTGACAAAGCAAGAAAGGCTTATCTAGGAGGGTATATTGATAAGTGGAAAGGAATGGATTCTGAGGTGACTGAACTCGTTAATAATATGAAGAAGTCTATAGAGTCTTCCCTTAATCTCTAAAAGGCTGGTGTTGAGAATTCCATTGATAGGTTCTCTCATACCGAAATTTCTTAAAATGGTCAAAAACCGCTGGATATGTTCCCGTCTACCGATAGTTCCAAAAATGCTGCTGATATGTTTCCACAGACGGGCAAAGTAATATGACATCAATGCCATCAACTCGAGCCACGTCGAGGCTCTAGCATTGATGACAAGAGAAAATGAGTAAGGAGTCTTTGAAGGGCTTGAAATCAATAGGTTTATGATTTTTAGGTTGGGTAATGAGATAATAATTTTATTGAAATTAGCGTTCAAAAATATCTCCCGAATACTTGCTTGTAGTGACACCATGAATATTCTGAAAGGGTCGTGTCATCACTTTGGATATTTGGTAGGTCGTGTAAACGGTATGGATGAGGTGACGGATAAGACAAATTTGAATTTTTGGGAGGGAGTTAGATAATGGATTGGATAATTATAATAGCACTATTGATTATATATATTTCATTTAGTGAGGAAATAAAAAAAATTATTAAAATATTAAAAAAAAGTGAAAGAAGAAATCAGGAGGGAAAAGGAATGTCGATAGTAATTCAAGGGTTAAAAAATAATAAATGTAAGATAAATACAGATGAAGCTTTAACATTGGTTGGAAGTACATCAATTACAGGCATTGTAATAGACTCAGATGAGGAATGGATAAAACTTGAATATATTGATAAAAATAAAGATAAAAATATAGCTGTTTTTAGGATAGATTCAATAGATACAATTTTACTTGTCGATTGAATAAGAGTTTAGAGGATAGTATTATGTGGTATATTTTAGGAATTGGAGCAATTATTACAGACATTTTAAATGTTGTATAGTTATTCCAGAACAAAGAATTAAAATGGTTTAGATTTACAAGTCTGTCTTTAACAGCTTTAACTTTATGTGCTTTTTACTCAGATGGAGCACGTAGAAGCAGTGACACTTTTAAAAAGAAAATAATAGCAGAAAAGAAGGTTAAGATGAAAGATAATATATCCGTATTGGGAATCCCAATTGATTTGGGAGCTAGCACTATTGGAACAAGATTGGGTCCAGATTCTATAAGACTAACAGGTTTATTAGAGGAACTTTTGAATATGGGCCTTGATATTTATGATTTTGGTAATATTGATATAAAAAATTCAAATAAAAAGATAAAATTTCCATCAAATATGACAAATGAAGATAGGCTACTTCCTTCTCTTTCACATATAAATGAAGAGGTGGAAAAAATCTACCAAAGACAGTCTTTTCCATTGATATTAGGAGGAGACCACTCTTTGGTCCTTCCAAGCTTTAAGGCGTTTTTAAAGAAATACAAGAATCCTGGACTCATATATATAGATGCCCATGCAGATATAAACACTGAAAAATCATCACCAACAGGTAATGTTCATGGTATGCCTGTTGCAGCGCTTATGGGTCTTTGTTCTAATAAGTTGAATAATATAGGTGGAAGCTATAAATTAAATCCTCAAAATCTTGTCTACATTGCTATAAGAGATATAGATAAGGGAGAAGAGCTAATAATAAAAGAAAAAAATATAAAATATTTTTCAATGGCTGATGTATATAAATATGGTATAGAAGAAATAGTAAGGAAGTCTATGGTTTATCTTGGAAATCTTTCATCTATTTACCTATCATTTGATATAGACTCCATGGATTGCGATATAGCACCAGGTACTGGAGTTCCTGTTAGGGGAGGGTTAAACTATAATCAAGCAAGACTTATCCTATCTCTTTTTGGAAAAGAAGAAAAGATAAGGGGATTTGAATTTGTAGAGGTAAACCCTAGTCTTGATGATAAAAACAAAACTTCAGAAATTGCAAAAGAATTAATACTTGCTTTTTTCGGTAAGTCTTTTATATAATTAATTATCATAATTAAATTAATTAATTGGAGGCAATATGGAAAAGGAACTATTATTTAGAAGGCAATTTATAATTGGAAAAAATATTGATAATAAACTAAACTGGAATAAGACACAACTTTCAAATGAGCTTGTACTATATAATCATAAAGATTTAAATATCGAAATTGAAGAAAATGATGAAACAAAATTTATACTTTTAGGATTCGCTGTTGATCCAGATCATATCAGCTGGTCAAATAGTGATATTATAAAAAATATAGCTAAAAAATCAAGAAACTTTAAATCAATGGCTGAACTTACTATTAATCTTGGAGGAAGATGGTTAATTATTTTTGATAGGGATAATGAATTAAAAATATTAACTGATCCTGCTTCATTAAGACGATTATTCTATACTAAAAACAATGAATTGTTAATAGGTTCTAGCATTGCTATAATTAATTATTATAAAGAACAAAATTTATCAAGGGATCCAAAACTTCTAAAATTTATTAATTCAAAATTTTATAGAATAAACGAAGATGAATGGTATATAGATGGAACTATTTATGATAATATTTTTAAAGTTTTACCTAATACCTACCTAGACGTTATAAAAAGAAAGACTTTTAGATTTTGGATAGATATTGACAAGACCGGATATGAAGAAAACATTAAAAGGGTAGCTGATATATTAGTTAATGAAATTAAGGCTTTATATTCTAGGACAGATAATGTATTTTTATCTATATCCTCAGGGCTAGATTCAAGAATTATGTTAGGTGCAATCCATAAGGCAAATTTAGACATTAAGGCCTTTGTATCTACTATGAATTTTCTTACTGAAAAAAGTTCTGATGTCTATATACCTAAGAAAATTTTATCTGACTATGGTGAAGAATTAATAATTTTAAATAATTTAGAAGAATTAAGAGAAGATTTTTTAGATATATATGAACGTAGTATTGAAAGCGCTAGAAAGTTACCTAAAAACTTAACTATTCAAGCCATATATGATAGGTTTGATAATCCATATATCATAACAGGAAATGTTGCCGAAGTAATAGCACATGATTTTGATAAAGACGATGCAAAAGATGGTGCAGAACTTTCAAAATTAATTGGCTTACCTAAAGATATTGATTATTTTAATAAATATCTTGATCAATGGCTTGATAGCATAAAGCCATTATTAGAAGAACATGAAGATATAATACCAATGAAGTTATTTAGATGGGAAATAATTACTGGTAATTGGGGAACATTATATCAAGCTGAGTCTGATATAGCTAATGAAGAATTTCCTCCATTCAATAATAGAGAAATTTTTCTAAGATTTTGGCAAGCATCTCTAGAAAAAAATTGTGGTAAATATGAAGTATATATAGATGTACTAAAATTATTGGATGAAAAACTACTAGATTATCCAATAAACCCATTAAATAGAAAAGAAAAAATAACAAAGTTTTTAAAGAATAATATTTCTCATACTAATTATATGAGATTAAGAAATTTACTAAAAAGTTAATAAAAATTATAAGTATTCATAGAAAGCAAATATTAGAAATAGAAATCTATAATGAAACTTATCTAAAAGTTTTAACTATAATATTAATTTATGATGAAAAGAAATTAAATTTAGTATTCAAATAGGGGATTGAAATAACTTTTAATAGACAAAAATTTTTTGAGAGATTAGCTTTATAAAAACTGATTTTAAGAGTATTTATAAAAATTAAGGTCTCTTGCAGAATGAATTAATCCCTGCATCAGTACAAGCTCCTTCACGACAATTTGGATTTCTTGAGTGTTAGACTACTTTCAAATTGTCTATGAGTAACTTGTAATGATGCAAGGTTAGAAATTCATAATTTTCAATAATCCCTTAATTTTTAGATATCTTTAAAAGATTTATTTGAATTATCTCTCATTATTTTTAACCAGCTGCTTATTGCAAATATAATTCCAAAGATTATTAATATAAATATTATTAAAATTGGAAGATAGTTTATATTTAAGATAAGCTCTTTTATTGCAAAGGACAAGTTATAATCACTTCTATATGCTCTTGCGGCTATTCCTGCAAAAAACATCAGGATATAAGCTAGTAAAATATTTACGAATAAGCTCTTTCCTTCTAAGAAGACCATCTTTCTCATTTGCTTTTCTGTCATACCTGTAGTCGATAAAAGCTTGAAATCAGTACTTCTCGCTCTAAGATTTCCCTTGAAACTATTGTAGGCGTTAGAAAGAGCGATGGTTATAAGAATAATTTGGATGGCTAAATTCAATAAACCTGTATTTCTTCTCTCTTCTTTATCCATGGCTGCCTTTACAATATCTGTGGTAGTGTCGTGGTCTGACTTTGAAACATAGGTGGAAATCACATTTTCAGCTTCTCCAAAGACTTTGTCTTTATTATTTTCCACTTTAAATTTTACAGAGTAATAGTAAACGGGGTTTGACTTATCTATTCCATATTTTTCTACAAATTCTTTAAAATTACTTTCGCCGGTAAATATGGCTATCTCATTACTATCGTATGCTTCTAAATCATAGGGCATTTCATCTATTGTTCCATCTATCTTCACCGGCATTGACTCCGCATACTTATTATAGTATCTTAAGGAAACTTCTCCGTTTTTCTTATCAGAGATATTTATATATTCCTTAAAGGCATAAGGCGTCTTGTTCTCTTTTGCTATTTTATTAAGCAATATATAAGAGGCTTTTGAAAGATTATTTTCTTTTAAAAGCTTTTCAAAATCCGCGTCTGTCAAGGTGTATATCCTTGCATATAATTTGTCTTTCGTTTTTTTACCGCTATCTAACGATTCTTTTAAATCCTTAGAAATAAAATCTTTATTGTCATCTACATAAAACTTTGTATCATTTTTTTGATAGATGTGCAATTGATCTATGCCTTTGACTTTTTCCAAATCCTTCACAAGATTTTTATCCAAAAAATCGCCTCTATAAATACTAGATTTAAAATTATAAGGACTTTTGTAGTTGTTATATTTTTCATTTAAGTGTCTATAAGATTGGCCGACTAAAAATATCGTTAAGACAAAGGCTGAAAGCGCCATTGAAAATACAATAATTTTATAAGTTGACCTATAAGATCTATAATAATCTTTTGCAAGAGTTTTTTCTATTGGACCATTTATTTTTGACTTGCCCAATTTAATATTTTTTTCTGTAATTCCATTTAACCCTTCAATAATTTTTAATTTTGAACTTCTTTTTGCCGGCATTTTTGCTGAGAGATAAACCATTAACAGCGATAGTAAAATAACGATTATAATAGATCCTACCCTTGGAAATATAAAATGGAAGCTTTGAGATTTTACGATTTCCCCCAAAATGTTAGATATATTTTTATATGAGATGGCATTGTTAAGCCACATTAAATACATAAGTAGGTTAGCAAAAGCCCAAGACAGAATTATTCCAAGTGCTATTGGAAGAGTCGAAAGTTTTAGTGCTTTGAGCCTAACCATTTTTTTAACCTGTCTTTTCGTCATACCTACACTTTTTAATAGGGCAATCTCGCGCAAATCTCTATTATTCCAAACATTAAAAGCACCATATATGATAAAGGCAAAAAGTATGCAAAGAAGGATGGCGGCTCCATATTTCTCAATTGCTGAACTCACTACATTTTTAGGAGGTATAACACCATTTGGATAGACCATCTTATATTCCAAAATATCTTTATTATAAAATAATCTCCCAATGTCCAAGGCATGCTTTTCGTCTATATTCATCTCAGATAAAATCTCTCTAGTCTTAGTATAAGTGTCCCTTAAATTTTTAAACCAGATCTGTGCTTCAAGTCCACAGCCGTCCTTGAAGAAGTCTTCCTTTTTATCACTGGCAGCAAGACCTATAAGCAGAGATTCTTCGAAGGAGTGCTCGAAGTCATCGTAAATGCCAACTATAGTATAGGTCTTTTCCTTGAGTTTGATTTCTGAGCCTAAATGGTACTGTTTATTTTTTATTAAAAACTCTCCCGGAACTAAAAGCTCATTTGTATTTTCCGGCATTCTTCCTCTTTTTACCTCATAGCCTAATAGACTACTTTTATCCCCATTCTCATAAATAGTCGCATTTAAATCTGTCTTTATAGCTTTGTTGAAAGAAATTTTTTCTATATCCTTATCGCTTTTTAATCTGTCATAGAATTTTTCATCAACTTCTGTTATTGAAACGTGATAGGTACCAAACGTTTTCTTTACATAATTATACTGATCAAGTCTTAGAGAATCATAAATAAAAATAATGGTCCCTAAAAGTATAACAGCCAATAGAATTGAAATTTTAATAGCTAAGGTATCTTTTTTGTTGTTTTTTACTGCTGCATCGGCAAGATCATTAATGATTTTCATAAGACTCATCTCCTAAGAAATTTAATCTGCCATCCACCATCTTATAAACTTTATTGCAAGAATTTGCAACTTTTTCATCGTGAGTTATTATCATGATCGTGGAATTTAATCTTTTGTTTACAAGTCTAAAGAGTCCCGTAATTTCTTCTGAATTTCTTCTATCTAAATTACCTGTGGGCTCATCTGCTAAAATTATAGCTGGTCTTGTAACAAGACTTCTGGCAATGGCAACCCTCTGTTGCTCGCCACCAGATAATTGTTTCGGATATCTGTCGAGTTTATCCTCAATTCCTAAAAGTGATAAAATCTCTTTGAAATATTCTTCATCTACTTTCTTATTATCTAGTAAAAGAGGAAGTAATATATTCTTTCTAATATTAATATTGGGAATTAAGTTAAAAAATTGATAAACGACGCCAATATTTCTCCTGCGAAATACGGTCATTTCGTCTTTATTGAGTTTGGTAATATTTTTATCCTGAATAAAGATATCTCCACTAGTAGGATTATCTACTCCTGCAAGAAGATGAAGTAAAGTAGATTTTCCCGAACCACTATCTCCAATAATTGCTACTAGATCCCCTTTTTCCATTGTAAAATTCACATTTGAAAGAGCCTTTACTTCTACTCCATTATTATATGTCCTTGATAAATCTACAGTTTTAACTATATTCATATTGTCCCTCCTTAATCTTATTTAGATAATAATAGACTTAAGTGACAGGAAAGTGACTAGAAAAAAAGACTAAGTTTTTATTTTTAAAACAAAGTCTTTAAATCAAATCAATTATAAAATCTTAATTCAAATGTATTTGATTTTTTCCCTCTATGATATAACAATTCCCCATTTTGTTTTTCCATAACGGACTTCGCCATAGGAAGACCAATACCATAGCCTTTTGATTTGGGATTTGCTTTATAAAAACGCTTGAGAACTTTCTCAAGCATTTGTTTATTCATACCTTCAGAAAAATCTTCCACAATTATACTTTTATACAAATTCGTTTCTTTAAGATATATTTCAATATGCTTATTTTTCGTTGCTTCTATTCCATTTTTTACAACATTAAAGACTGCTTCATAAGTCCAATCTTTATCACATATAAGGATGAAGTCATCTCCATGAAGAGAGATATTGACATCACTCGTTGAAAAATAGTCGGAAATATTTATAATTATTTCTTCCACAAATTCCTTAACCGAAACTTTATCTTTTGACATTTCAATTGTACCTGAATCAAGAGAAGCAAGTTCTAACAAAATATCCGCCAAATTGTAAAGCCTTAGTAAATTATCTCTAAGCCTAGTGATGTATTCTTTTGAATTTTTATCTTCACTGCCTTCCAATAGGTCAATTAGTAGTAAAGATCCAGTTAAGGGTGTTTTTATCTGATGTGCGATATCTTCTGTGTATTCTCTCAAAGTTTCTTTGTTCTTTTCTGAATTATCAGCAATTCGCTTGTTTTCTAATATTATTTTTATTATTTCATCTCTTAATTTTCCAAATTCATCATCTCTTATTTCCTCATTGCTAGAATCTATATTTAACGAATGCAAGAGAAGAAAAATATTATTTATTTTGTCATCCAATTCCCTTTCTTTTTTCTTCTCCCTTTTTACAAGCAATAGAAATAAAAAAAGATTTATTAACAAAAATCCTAAAAGTGTTAGAATATCAAATCTAGGACTAAGATAAACAACTATAAGGCATAGCAATAAATTTAGTGTTACTATTAAAATAATATTTTTGTATTTATTCCAAAGAGTCATTGTCCCACCTATATCCAATCCCTCTAACCGTTTTAATATGCTTTCCATATCTACCAAGCTTAGATCTTAATCTTTTTATCGTCACTGTCAAGGTATTGTCATTTACTTCATATAAATCATAACCCCATACATAATCAAGCATTTTTTCTCTAAAAAGATTTATATTTTGATTTTCTAAAAGCATTTCAAGAATAGAAAATTCTTTTAAGTTAAGGTCTATGTTTACTCCATCAATACTAGCTGATTTCGATGTAAAATCTAAAGTTAAATCTTTAAATATTAAAGTATCCGTCTTTTTGACCTTTCTTCTAAATACATTGTCAATTCTTGCTTTGAGTATAGAAAGAGAAAAGGGCTTAGTAATATAGTCATCAGCTCCTTGAGAAAGTCCTTTAACAACATATTGATCTTCACTTTTAACCGTAAGCATAATAATAGGGATATCTGAAAATTCCCTTAAGTATTTTAAAAAATTAAAACCAGAGCCATCAGGAAGATTTGCATCAAGCAAGATTAAATCAAAATCACTAAAATTTATATTTTCTAAACTAGAAAGTTTATCATAGACAACAGTTTTTATACTATATTTTTTTAAATAAGTCTTTACTGCAAATGCAATTGTGCTATCATCTTCAATCATTAATATTTTCAATTTTAAACTCCAATATTTAGATAAATCATATTTGAAATACCTATAAATTCTACAAAGTTTTATATACTTGCACTATCATCTAGTTTTAGCTTTATTATTATAGGTAATATTATCTCTTTTTTCTATAATTATAATAGTAAAATCAAATATTTCGCATTAAAATAATATTTACTTATAAAACTTTTTAATAATATTATACTATATTTTACAATTAATCTTTATAAATTATTGAAACAGCTTTATTTCACCATTTTACAATTAGATTTTCTCTATTTAATATAAGCTATAATGGTATACTATAAGTAGAATTATGCGATTATAAAGGGACTGTTGTGAAACGATAGAAATTCAAGATTTTGCAACAGATTCATTTTATAAACAGAAAATCCATTCCTAAAATAAGAGGAGTAAACAATGAAAAGTATTTTAATTATAGAAGATAATAGAGAAATTGCTTTAGAAATGAAAAAATATTTAATGAATAATGGCTATGATGTGAATATTGCATCTTCATATTACGAAGCAATCTATAAGATGAATGTCGACATAGATGTAGCTCTTTTAGATATCAATCTTCCAGATAAAGATGGGTATAAGTTGATAGAAAAATTAAAGAAAAAGGATATTAGAGTAATAGTTACTACAGTAAAAAATGATGAAGACTTTATTATTCATTCCCTTGACCAAGGAGCAGATGATTATTTAGTCAAGCCCTTTTCTTTAGCTATACTTAGGGCAAGAATTGATGCTGTTCTTAGGACTATTGTCTTGGCTGAAGATAAAACTATTACTTATAAAGACATAAAAATAGATTTAATTAAATCAGAGGTCTACTTTAAAAAAGAACTAGTAGAATTAACAGCCCTTGAATATGAGATTCTTTTATTATTTATCAAAAATCCTCACAGAGTCTATACTAGAAGTCAACTTTTAGAAATGTTTTGGGAAGATAGGGATAAGTTTGTCAATGACAATACTCTAACATCAACTATCAAAAGAGTAAGGGAAAAGCTTGATAAGGAAGTAATAACAACAGTTAGGGGAATAGGATATAGGATGGATTAGATGATTTATATATTATGGATGCTAAGTCTTTTATTTCTCTATTATATTTTAGAAAATAAAAAGAAAAAGAGAATAAATGAGATTATAAATTTAATTGATAATATGAAAAATCAGGACTACAAAATTCCAATTAAGCAAGATGACTTTTCAATTTTAGAGGATAAAATTTACAAGATATTTATAGAAATAGTAGAGGCAAAAGAGACAAGTAATAAAAATAGTGAAAAACAAATTGAATATTTAGAAGACATAGCTCATCAAATAAAAACCCCTATAACTGGAATGTTATTTTCTATTGAAAATCTAGAATCAGAATATCCCGAGATAGAAAATATAGAAATCTTAAAAAGACAAATTCTAAGATTAAACTCTCTTGCTGACATTTTACTAAAACTTTCGAGTTTAGATGCAAATAAGGATATGATGAAAAAAGAGAAATTCAGCTTGCAGGAATTAGTTGACTATGCTTTGGATAGTTTTACTTTAAAGAAGAATATTAGATTAGAAATTCAAGATATATTAAAGGAAAATATAATTTGTGGCGATTTTTATTGGTTAGCAGAAGCTCTTATAAATATCTTAAAAAATGCTAATAATAGAATAGACTGTAATAAAATTGCCATAAGCTCATCAAAAAATCCTCTTTATACAAGTTTAGTAATTTCAGATAATGGTGGGGGAGTTGAAAAAGAAAATATGACGAAAATATTTAAAAGATTTTATAAAACACCAGACTCTGATGGATTTGGGATAGGACTTGCCATGGTAAAAACTATTGTAGAAAAAAACAATGGAGAAATTTCTGTAAGAAATACTGAAAATGGTGCAAGTTTTGAAATTAAATTTTATAATGTCACCTAAAAATCACTTTAATTTTATACACTTGCCACAAGTTTACAGAAGGAGGCAAGTATGGAAATATTAAAAGTTGAAAATTTAAGAAAAGAATATGGAGAGGAAAATAATAAGGTCGTAGCCTTAGATGGTATTGACTTAACAATTGAAAGAGGCGAATTTGTCGCAATCGTAGGACCAAGCGGGTCGGGTAAATCCACACTTTTACATATTATAGGTGGTGTAGATAGTCCTGATGATGGCAAAATATATATTGATGGAAATGATATTTCAAAGTATTCATCAAAAGAATTAGCTTATTTTAGGAGAAGAAAAGTAGGCTTAATTTATCAATTTTATAATTTGATACCAAATTTAACAGTTAGACATAATATAGAACTTCCGCTAAAGCTCGATAAAAGAAAAATAAATCAAGATGAATTCCTAGATATTGTCAGAAAACTTGGAATAGAAAATAAGTTAGAAAGCTTTCCAAGTGAATTATCAGGAGGTCAACAACAAAGAGTAGCCATTGCTAGAAGTTTAATATATAGTCCATCAATAATTTTAGCAGACGAGCCCACAGGAAATTTAGATAGGAAAAATTCTAAAGAAATAATAGAGATTTTTAAATACTTTAACAAGACTTTAAAACAAACTATTATTTTAATTACTCATGATGAAGAAATAGCTTTGCAGGCAGACCGTATCATTACAATAGTCGATGGCAAAATAGTAGGAGATGAAATAAATGAATAAGAAAAATTTTCCTATTTTTATCTCACTATTTATTGTAAGTTTATTTTTTACAGTAGTTTTTTATTATGGTTATACAAATAAACAAGCTAATTATAGAAATATTATGTCATCTAATTTTAATCATGCTGAAATTAAAAATAAATTATCAAATGAAGATGTTGAAAAGCTAAAGTCAATTAATGATATTAAATTAATTGGTAAAATTTCCATTGATTCTAATAATGCAAAACTTAATAATGATTTAATAGTCATTAATTATCAAGATGAAGCGATTAATAAAATGAGAGAATTTTCAAGACTTCAAAAAGGAAGATTTGCTGAAAGCAAAGATGAAATAGTATTGTCAGAAAGCTTTATAAATAAAAATAAGCTTAAACTAGGAGATAGAATAGAACTTGAACTAGGCAAAAGATTTTTAAATGGCGAGGAGATAGAACCTACAAGTCCAAATACAGGTAGGGATAAATTTAAAGGCACTTCTATTAAGAGTTATACAATAGTAGGTATTTATGGAGATGTATACAACGAGTATAGTAGATTAAATTTTGCTTTAGGACTACAAGATAAGATGACTAAGTTTAGAACTTTTATAAAGTTTGATTCTTTTGAAGATGCTTATAAAAATAGGGCTGAAATTCAAGAGAAAATAAATAACAAACTTGGCAGAAATGTAGATTTAAAATTTTCAGAAAGCCTGATAAATTATTATGGAGTTGAAGATGAACCTTTACAAAATATTATGAGTAAAGCAGTTATTGTATTGTCGATTCTTGGATGCATAGTCTTATTTATATTTTTTATAAAAAATATTTTTTGGGTTTGGGGACTTAGAAAAATAAGAGATCTTTCTATATATAAATCCATAGGGTCGACAAATTCACAAATTTATTTACTGCTTTTAAAAGAAGGATTACTAATAGCTATATTTCCAATACTTTTAGGTCACTTATCTGGTTTTTACTTTATATATAATCTTTATAAAAACATCCAAAGAGGAAATGGAGTAAGTAGTTTTGAAGTGGTCAAGTTTAACCCGCTATTAAGTTTAGCAATACTTTTAGTATCCTTTATAATTGTAGCATTTGCTATAAAATCACCTTCTAAAAAAATTTCTAAAATTAATATAATTGATGGAATTAGAGGTAATATTGATTTTTCTAAATCCAAGAAAAAAAGGGCGAAAAACTTATGGCAAGAGCTAAAACTTAATAACATGGCTTCAATAAAATCACAAAGATATATTTCTGCCATAGGTATAATTATTATTTCTGTATTTATAATTGTAATAGGTATTGCAAATTATTACACAGATTTTAATTCCTATGATACTGAATATAATATTTCAGTTGACTATTTTAGTGAAAAAAAAGAAATTCCAAAAGTTTTAAAAGATATTGTTTGCGAAATTCCTAATAAAAAAGCCTATATAAGCAAAGAAAAACATGTTAATGTTAAAAATAATAAAGAATTTTCTAGTGAAGCTAAAAAGGCAAATTTAGATCAAGAAGTTGAAAAAAATATAAAAAAACATAAAGCAGAAGGTATAGATGGTTTAATAATTGCATTGGAAGAAAGTGACTTTAAAGAACTTGGGGGAAATAGGGGAGAATTTATACTATACAATAGGGTTCAAGAAGATTCTAGTGTACCAATAAGAAAAGCTAAAATGATTAAATATTTTGAAAATCCTACAAGCCTTGATATAAGTTTTTCAAATGATTATAAAAGGAATATTAAAATTGCAAAAACAATTGAAGATTTAGGAAAATATAAATCTAGGGTCTTGCCTTTTGATGTAAATATTTATACTGATTTTGACACATACTTTAATCTTATGGAAAAATCAAAAGATGAAAAATATAAGAATTATCCCTTTGAATTAAATATGAAAGTTGAAGATTCTAAGATTAATGAGGCAAAGAAATATATAGATACTATTATTAGAGAAAAAATTTATCCTGAAGACAGATTCAATATTACAACAAGTCAAGAGGTTGATACCAATCGTGAAAAAGACATAAGGTCATTTATTAAACTTACAGCAGCCATAGCATCAATAATATTTGTATTAAATATAACTAATGGATACTCTTCTATAAATTTAAGCCTAATGAGTCGTCAGAAAGAAATAGGAAGCCTTTATTCTTGTGGAATGGATTTAGATGAACTTAAAAAAGCTTATGAGAAGGAATTTATAGGAGAACAAATAAAGTCCTTTATAATTTCTATATTAATAAGTCTAGGAGTTATGATTGTTATATCTGTTTTATCTTCTAAGTTAACAATGCTAAATCTTATTGAATACTATGATTATAAGATTTTCATAGGATTTTCTTTATTAGTTTATTGTATAAACTTACTGATATATCATTTTTCATTAAAGAGAATTTTAGATAGACCAACTATTGATTTAATTAGAACAATTTAATTTTAGAAAGCTTAGGTTATATATTGATTTGAAAGTATTACTAGTTAGTAAATTTCATCATATTCAGCCAATTAAGATAATTAAAGAAAGAAATACAAATCAAATTTTAGTTTTAGATAAATCTAAAATCAAAAAGTGTGGAAATTATAATGATATATTGAAATATGAAAGTTTATATAATGATTAATTAAAATTAAATAAAAAATTTTCTTTAGTGCTGTCAAATATATAATAAGGTATTTCACACAATATATTTGACACTAAATCATAAATTACATGTCTACTTATATGTCTTATTACATTTAAATTGGGATAAGAGAATGGTATGATATTAATAATATGAATATTATTTTTACAATTAGTTTAAGTATTGATATTAAGAATTGTATTTAATTTATATAAAAACTAATAATTAAAATTATGGAGGTGATTTTTTGAGAGTATATGAGAATAAAGATGAACTTAAAAATGAAATAAGTAAAGCATTTGAGAAATATATTTTAGAATTTGATAATATTCCAGAAACATTAAAAGATAAGAGAGTAAATGGAGTTGATAGAACTCCAGCAGAAAATCTTGCTTATCAGGTAGGATGGACAAGCTTAGTTCTTAAATGGGAGGAAGATGAAAAAAGGGGACTCCAAGTGAAAACACCATCAGATGAATTTAAATGGAATCAGCTTGGTGAATTATATCAGTACTTCACAGATACCTATGCACATAAATCACTAAAAGAGTTGAAGGAACAACTGACAAATAATATTGAGGGTATTTATTTAATGATTGATTCATTGAGTGAGGAAGAATTATTTAAACCACATATGAGAAAATGGGCTGATGAAGCAACTAAAACAGCGGTATGGGAAGTATATAAATTTATTCATGTAAATACTGTTGCACCATTTGGAACATTTAGAACAAAAATTAGAAAGTGGAAAAAGAATGCTCTAGCTTAGATTTTTAACTTATTGAGAATAAAGGCGTTAGTTGAGGTGTTTTATAGTAAAATGTATACAAATATATCTATAAACAATCTGAGAGATAAAGTCATTTTATAACAAAGAAGCAGCTGTATGATATTTGCTTGTACCAATAATTCACTTAGTAGAAATGTAACATTTTTAAGGAATAAATTAGAATTTGGAGATATGTTTATGACAATATTAAAAATTATTATAATAATGTTAGGTGTGACTTTTTCAATATTCGGATATTTAATTTTTTTTAAGAAAAATTATAAGTTAATTAATAATTTTGAAGTTGACTATAAAGCAGGCAGAAAAACAGAATCCTATGCAAAAAAAGTTGGTATTATCGAATTAATAATTGGCATAGTTTTAACTTTAGTTGGTCTTTGTATTATCATAATTAAATAGATAAATTCAATATTGTACAATAAAAACAAAAGATTTTATAAATTCTTATTAAAGATGACAGAGAAATAAGCTGACCCCACAAAGTTGGACCTAATATCAGAGTTAGAACTAGACTAGCTCTGGTATTAGGTCAAATGAGACTGTGTAAAGTTTTGTGTATAGAAACCTCCTGATTAGGGTAAAGAAAAACTAACCAGGAGGAATTTTTATGCCAAGAAAAAGACCGGAAACAAGAAGAAGTAAAATAGCAAAAATGTTAATTGA
>NZ_JABVBA010000014.1:0-60016 GCF_013371425.1 Anaerococcus faecalis | reverse complement strand
ACGTTACTGCCTTATGGGAGATACGAATTACTGGAAACCAGTCAACATCTAACTTATTCGTAAACAGTTAAAAGATAAGAGGACTCACTCTTTTTTACGAGATAAAATCTCAAGGATAAAACGAGTGCCTCTATCTAATACAAATATTATACAGCTAAACTGAATAATATTAAGTAATTAAAGGGTTATAGGTTACCTTTAACAACCTAATTATATTATATAAGGAGGAATAAGTCATTTAAATATCTTTTCATTTGCCTTTAATTTGATGATTAAAATTATTTTTATATAAAATTAGCTTACTAATTACCTAATACTATTCTTTACAGTTTAAAGCTAAGACTAAATATTTTATCTTTCACTATATAGTATAATACTTTTCTTATATATCATATGTTTCTTATTAAATATAGATAATTTTTTAAAAAATATCATACAACAAACAAAAAATTTCAATCCACACTCCCATGAAGAGAGTGACCTTGAGATGGCTACACAAAAGGCTTATCTTAATGATTTCAATCCACACTCCCATGAAGGGAGTGACCCAAAATCTAAATGTTAGGTATAGTATCAAGAAAAATTTCAATCCACACTCCCATGAAGGGAGTGACACAAGTTTAAAATCTTCAGCATAATCATTAATATCATTTCAATCCACACTCCCATGAAGGGAGTGACCTTTATTAAAAAATCCATATCATCCTCCAAATTTTTCATTTCAATCCACACTCCCATGAAGGGAGTGACTTATTATAATAAGCAATATTATTAGTATCATGATATTTCAATCCACACTCCCATGAAGGGAGTGACTGTCTGTCATCTATAAAATCATACAAATCATCATATATTTCAATCCACACTCCCATGAAGGGAGTGACCTAATTGTTTTATATTTTTATAACAATTTTTTCTCTATTTCAATCCACACTCCCATGAAGGGAGTGACAATATGACGGTAGGCACACGACTTAAAAAGTTAAGAATTTCAATCCACACTCCCATGAAGGGAGTGACAGTATATACAGACTTGCAAGATGTTGTTGACCAAATGATTTCAATCCACACTCCCATGAAGGGAGTGACCAATTTAGGCGGCAGAGTGCAAGGCTCTGTGGGTTATTTCAATCCACACTCCCATGAAGGGAGTGACGGAGTTAGTGCCTCTCGTCTTTTTGCGTGTTCATTATTTCAATCCACACTCCCATGAAGGGAGTGACTTATCAATAAAATATTGTATAATATCTATATAGAAAATTTCAATCCACACTCCCATGAAGGGAGTGACGAGGGTAAACAAGGCTATTATATTGCTATTCCAATGATTTCAATCCACACTCCCATGAAGGGAGTGACACATATGAAATAAACCAAATAGAAGTAAACCAAATAATTTCAATCCACACTCCCATGAAGGGAGTGACTTTCCACGTATTGTTGTTTGGAATAAGCTTGCTGAATTTCAATCCACACTCCCATGAAGGGAGTGACTTCTCCAAAACTCCAGCCTTCCTTATCCTTACCAATTTCAATCCACACTCCCATGAAGGGAGTGACAAATAGGGTTTATCCTGTAAAGAACTCCTTTATAATTTCAATCCACACTCCCATGAAGGGAGTGACCAGCTTGGGAAGAACACAAAAAGCAAACTTCATTAACATTTCAATCCACACTCCCATGAAGGGAGTGACTATTTACATATTCACAAATAGTGTATATAATATAATTTCAATCCACACTCCCATGAAGGGAGTGACTGCAGATTTCAGGCATTCTTCGAGCCTTCTTATCTGCAAGAATACATTATAATCTTAAAATTATAATATATATAAAGTTTTTTATGAGATATGTTTAATATTTTTATGTTAAGCCAAACTTCTCACATTATTAATAAATCCTTCTCAGGATTATAGGCTTCATCTTTTCCTATAGATTCTACTCTTCTTTCCCAATTTTTCCCCAAATTATATATTCTTATACTATCTTCTTCTAGATCTATCACTTTTTCTAGTTTGTTTTTTATCTTCACCAAGTCTGCAGGATATATATTAAGTTCAAATACTGAATTTTGAACTCTTTGTCCATAGTTTGTACAGATTTTTGCAACTTGTCTTAATCTTCTGCTTCCACCCTTACTTGATGTTTTTACGTCATATGTTATTAATATTTGCATTTCATTTCCTCATATAAGGAGGGTAGGATTCTATATCTCCTCTAATGTAGCTATTTAATAATTGAGCTTGAACATGTGCTAGTAAACCTATTTGAACTTTTTCTTCTAAGAAAGGATGATATATTTCTTCATGACTTCTCTCGTTCCAATAAGATAATATTAGGTTTCTTCCCTTTTCATTTAATAAAGTTGCTCCATTTTCTTTGATTTCAAATTTTGTTTCATCAATTCTATTTAAGTTTATTAGAGATAAAACAAATTTGTCCACCATAAAAGCTCTCATTTCTTCAATTATATCTAAAGCCATACTCACTCTACCTGGTCTATCCGTATGAAAAAACCCTGCATAAGAGTCTATCCCAACACCTTCCAGTGCAGATGCTATTTCATTTGTTAATATGCTATATAGAAATGACAGCATAGCATTCACCATATCCAAAGGAGGTCTTTTGTTCCTTCCATTGAAATAAAATTCCTCTCTGTTTTTTATTATCAACTCATCAAATACTGAAAAATATTCCGAAGCTATTTTTCCTTCTATACCTCTTATTTCATCTTTAGTTTTTGCCAAAGGTATTTGTAACATTAATTCTTTAATTCTATTTATTACTTTCTCTACTCTAGGCAAATCTATTTTATCTTTATGGTCCAGTTTCCCTCTTATTAGTAGCTTTCTACAATTATAGGCTTTAGCATAAATAATATTTTTTACAAAGTCTATTGAGTCTATACTCTCACTAAGTTTATATTGTTTTTTACGTGTATAGATATTACCGTATGATTTTCCTACGACTCTTCCACAAAATCTACCAAATGGGTCATAGAATGTCACACTTACATTGTTCTCCATACAAAGTTTCATCAAAGCCGGGCTTATTCCCATATAATTAAAGCAGATTATCTGTCTTAATATATGGATAGGATATCTTCCAATACGTTTATTATCTACAGATATTACTATGTTTAACCCCTCTCTTTTTAAGTAAGCATCTGAATTTGTTACGTATAAGGTGTTTAGTAATTTTTTCATAGTAGTTCACCATATAAGTAATTTTTTACATTTTTAGGCTTTTTTGTGAGTCTTGGATTGCATTCTTCATTTAATGAACATAGTCTACACTTCCTATATAATTCAGCTTTTGGCACAATTTTATTTTCATAGTATTGGTGCATTTTTTCTGCTGTATCAATAGTAAGAGATCTCAAATCTTTATCAAATTCAACTTTTATTCTATTGTCAGTTTCTCCATAATAGATATATGAGTAGTCTAGTTTCGTTTTAAAAATCTCCTCTATACATATAGCTTCTGCCATTAGTTGACATTCATCGTAAGAATATTTTTTCTTCTTTCCTCTTTTGTACTCAATAATTGTTGGCTTCCGTAAGCCATCTCTACCTTTTAATTTTATTCCATCATCTGATTTATTAAATTCTATTACATCAAGAATACCGCTTAATCCCAATGTTTTTGAACTAATAGGCATAGCTCTAGAAATGATTTTATTCTTTCTCTTTTCCTTTAAAAATGGCTTATCTGCTTTTTCGTGAAGTATTTGTCCTTCTATAGTGTAAGTATTTTCTTTCCACACATTTTCAATATGGATTAAAGCCCATTGTCTTTTACAAAATAGAAAATGTTGTATTCCACTCAAGAGCAAATAGTCATCAGGATTATACATCTTATAAACCTACAAAATGTTCTACACTTATGCCTAAATCTTCATATTCCTTTAATTTCTCTTCATCTAATCTAAAGTTATAATCTTCATATTTTTTGTCTTTATTTTCTTCTTGATCTAGGTCATAGATAAGCATATCCTTTAACTTTCCACTAGATACATCGCCTATTTTTGAAGAATGATTTATCCAATATATATCTTTTACTTCCATGGAGCCATCAGGTCTTGCAGACGATACATCATTTATAAATAATGTCCTAATTGCTTCTTTTAGCACTTCTAAGTCTTTTTCATCAAAACCAGTTTTTTCTGCAAAATACGCATTTACGCTACCATTTACTACATAAACAGCATAGTCTATATAGTGTTTTGATCCAATAGTATCAGAAGATTTTTTTCCGTCTTTCATTTCTTGCCCATTTACACTTTTTGTTATTTGCATAGTTGTTATTATAGCTGGTTCTACTGACTTAGCTATTGATATAGAAACTGGGCCTCTTATCCCAACTGATTTTTTTAAATAAGTAACAACTTGCCCAAAAGACCTTACGTCTAACCAATATTCACATGATTTCTCTTCAATTTCTTGATTTGTACTCTTATTATCAAATTTAGAAGAAAATCTTGCTTCTAGAGAATTAAATCCATCATCGCTCCTGTTTTCAGATTTTACAAATATTTCGTGCCCCATATCTTGCATTCTATTTCTTATTTTTCTTTTTAAACATACATCACTTATTTCTCCATATCCTCTAGAATCTATTCTAGGCATATTACCTGCTAATGGATCTCCATTTGGATTTGCTCCCTCTACTTTAATTGTAAAAATAAAATCTACTTTGTTATTAATCATCGTTTCCCTCCCTATTTGATTTTTTAGTAAATATATCTTTCATTTGTGCTTCATATCCAAACATAAATCCTGGACCTAAAGGAATATTACTAGATTGTTTTTTATAATTATAATTTTCATCTATTAAGTTAATAACCTCTCTCATTTCATTTTTAAGTTTAAAGTAAATTCCTCTTTTATTCTCATTTATCATTAGTTTATTATGGTATGGCATAATCATGTTTCTTAATCTTGTACTAATTAATACAGGGTTATTAATATATGATGTCCATAGTTTTTCTGCATTTGAAACTCTTATGTCATCATCTTTATCAAAACAAGATTTTTCTATTCTTTCATATATGGCAAGTAGTCTTCCATATAAGTATGACCTATCTTTATTTTCTCTATCTAGCATATTTGTATCTATGTCCTCCTTATATCTTAAAATTGCCATAGCACAATTTTTCATTCTATTCCATGTTTTATCATATCTTTGCCTTTGTTTTAGGTTATTCTCTAATGCTTTTTCAATATTATCGCTTATATCTTTACCTTCAACAATAGAAGAGATTATTATTTGTAATTGACTTTGCAAGAATTTATCGCTTGCTATTTTTAAAGTACTATCTCTTTCTATTCCATAGGCTGAAACTAATATATTGTAAGGACTTGGTGTAAATACCACCTCTTCATCTAATTCTTTATTGTAGCTAAACCAATAATATTTATTTTGCCATTTTCCTAAATTTTCTTTTAATATGGATGTATCCATTTCTTTGAAATATTTGGCTGCCGACCTTCCATTACTTACCTTGTCAAATATTGCCACATAGTATTTAGATGAATCAGAAAATAATATTTTTCCTTTTAAAAATGATTCTCCTATATCTTTACTTGTATCAGTTCCTATCGGAGTAATAGTTTTTATAATTTTAAATACACTAGAATTTAGATTTAACTTAGAATCATTTTTAATATCATCTGAAAACCAATTAACTAAATATGAGTTTGAACCCAACCACACCGAGGTTTTCTTAGATGATAATAAATATTTTGCCATCAAATGAATTTTCTGGCTTGAGTCAGTACCTATCTCTATAGTTTGATCTGGATTAGAAAATCTTCCTAAATAATTTTCATCACTTGCTGTTATTTGAGAAATCAACCTAGCTGTTCCCATTAAAGGTCTATGCTTTGTACATAGATAATCCTCTTTCCCACTTATATTACAAATGATTTTCTCTTTTTCTTCATCATTTTCATTTGAGTATTTTACATATTTAATATATGCTTCATGTAACTTTTTATTTTCACTAACTGATATGTCTTTTATTCCATCATAGTCTTCAATAACGAATGTAAAAAACACTTTAGAAAAATCAAAAGTTTTAGCTTTCTTTTCCCCTTCTTTCTTGTATTCTATTTTCACCCCTTTTCCTATAACATAATGGTTATAAAATTTATCTACAATTAATTTAAAGGAATCATCTTTTGATATAAAATTATATATAATTTTTAAGAAGTCATCTTCTGAGTAGTCTATCCATTCCTCTAATTGTTTTTTATATGCTTCTTCTTTTTTTGAATCCTTATCAAACAAATATGCACCATTATCTACTAGAGGATGTGGTGCTACCCCACTTGATCTTGCTACAGAATCCTCCGTTATAGGAAAAACTATAATTTCATTTTTTTCAAGGAAATTCGCATCTATTATATTAGATTTTTTATCTATTTTTACACTTATTATATTTTTTCCATCAGACTTCTTCTTTTCATGATACATAGGTAGAATAACATCACTTCCATCAAGCTTATCTACCATCTTATTTTTTTCAGCATATTCATATGAATTATAAAGTACTTGAAGTAAACTCATAGGCTATCTCCATAATCTTTTAATTCCTCGTCGACACTCTTAGTTAAGTCAGCTACTTTAAAACTATAATCGTCTAATTCATTTACAATTTCACATTCCTCTGGACGGATAAATTTAATTCTTCCATTTCTCATATCTATATTTGTAAAGGTTGATTTTAATTTATCTCCAGATTCTTTAGGATATATAAAACCATTAAACATTATTCCAAACGATAAACTCTTATTATCATAATATCCTATATCTTTTTCATATTGGTTTTTATCTAGGATTTCAATATATCCAAGGCATTCGCTAACTCCTAAAAATATCGGCCTTCTTCCACCTCTTTTTAAAGATCTTTTTGTTATTTCTTCATGTTTTCTCATATTCCTATCATTTTTAAGGTCAGGCCTATTCTCATTCCATTCGAAATGAAACTTAACATAGTAGCAAACATCAGTCAAATAGGTATATGCACTTAAATCTGACTTATAGCTATTTAACAACAACCTTGTACCTACAGTATAAGTTTCAATTTTTTTTATTACCCTAACTTCATCTATTTCATTTCTGATTGTGGGTTTAAAATAGTTTGAATCTATAATCCCTCTTAAAGATTCTCTTGTTGGGATTTGATAAGTAAGCTTTTCTCCCCCGCTCTTAGATTCTGGAGTAGTCCACAAGGCCCTATCCCCATAAACTTTCGCGTAAAAATATTGTGATTTTTCCATTTTTCCTCCTTTCTATTTTCATGTTATTATTAGTGTAATATATGATTCATTATTTGTCAACTTATTTTTTATTAATAATAATTTTGGGTATAATTTATATATCAGAGTAAACTCTGTGGATTGAAATATGTTTTTATTTGTGTAAGGAGCTGTAGCTCCTTTTAAATTATAAACAAATCATTACTTTCAAAATTAACTCCTATTTTATCGTCATAAAACTCATTATTTAGTATATAAATTTTTCCATCTAAAATCTCTTCACAAGATTCCAAATTGTTTTTTCCAATACTAACACTATATGGATTTAATTTCCTTACTATATTTTTCATTTTCTTAAGTAAGGAAAAATCATAACTTTCTCTAAAGCTTATCTCTAAGTCTCTAATATCATTTATATAATCTTTGGTATCTTCACACTCCACTATGGCTGTGTCCATCTTATTTTCAATCAAATTGAAGTTATTATATGCGCTTTTAAAGCTTTGAGTCATTACTGTTGCTAATATTTCAAAATTATTCAAGTAACTCTCATTACTTGTGCTTATTTTTTCGATAGAACTTTCTATATTAATTAAAGAGTTATCAAGAAATGATAATAAATCTACAAAATTACTTTCTTTTATCTTATAAGATAGTCGATTATAATCTAAATTTGTATAAAGTTTCTTAAAATAAATAGGTATTATTTCTTCTATGTCTTGATTATTACCTAATTTACTTAAGGCATATCGTCCAGCCTCTTTTCTTTCTTTAAGAGATTTTATATAGTCCAAGTTTTCAGCCTCTCTTGATAGGTTAATTAAATATACTATTCCATACTCAAGTTTAGCTTCTCTATTACACCTTCCCATTGATTGAATTATAGAGTCTATTCCTGTATAAGATCTTATGACAACTTCAAAATCAACATCTACTCCAGCTTCTATAAGCTGAGTGCTTATAACAACAATCTTTTCATTATTTTCTAACCTATCTTTAATTTCTTTTATTATCCTTAATCTATCTACAGAGTGTAGATTAGTTGTTAAATAATATAGATTTTCACTTTCTATATCATTTTTCAAAAGCTCATATGTGTTTTTGACAGCTTTTTTTGTATTTAATATAATAAGATTTGACTTATCTTTATTATCTAGAATGAGATTTCTCAAGTCATCTATAGAAGTTTCTTCTCCATTTTTATATATTTCAACTTTTGTTCTTTTAAAGACAACTTTTTGTTCTTTACTAAGATTTAAAACATCTTTATTTTCTAAATTATCATCACCATAGTTTAGCCTATAAACTAAATTTTCGTAATCATAAGTAGGTTGTGTAGCTGTAGATAAAACTATATTAGCCTTCATTACTTCTTTTAAAAAGTTAAGAGCAAGATTTGTAGGATACAAAACATCTACAGGCAAAGATTGCAGCTCATCTAAAATAATAGTTGAATTAGCTAATGATTTAAATCTTCTTATATTTGATGAAGAGCCTTTAAATAATGTATTAAAAAATTGAACCATTGTTGTTAATACAATAAGATTAGTCCAATCATCAAGAATATAATCATGTTTGATTTTTTCAAGACTGTCACCAAAGTCATCATTAAAAGAGTTACTCTCTTCTTTTTCCTCTACTACATTCGAATGATGCTCTAGTATGTATTCCTCATTTTTTAAAACATCTTTAATAACTTTAGCGTTTTGTTCTAGTACAGATAAATATGAAGTTATATAGAAAAATCTATCTTTACCTTTATACTTAAGCTGGTTTACTCCATAAGCTAAGGAAAGTAATGTTTTTCCTGCACCAGTCGGTAAATCAAGTCTATAGATTCCACTTCCAAATTTTTTGGAATTTTCGAAAACTTGAGTTGATATATCATATCTCACCTTATTTATTTTTGATTTTAGATTTCCAAACTCCTCGTATTTTAGATTAATTTTATTTACAAATTCATCTTTTACATTTTCTATCAATTTATAATCTTTATCTTCAATAACTGTTTCGTATGAATTTATAGTATCTTTAACATCTGCAGATTTTAATATTGATACAAGTAATCTAATAAGCATAGAATTATAAAATTGTTTTTCTTTAAACTCATAGTTTTCATCAGCCTCATTCTGAGATGATATATCAAGCCTACTTATTATATTTTCATACTCTTTAAAGGAGTTAATAAATATTTTGATAATATCTATATTCTTATCCAATAGAAATTTTTTTAATTCTACATAAAACTCTCTTATATCAAAAGATAATTCTTTTTCTATATTAGTAATCCTATCTAAAGATGTAAAAACATATATTTTATCTTTATTTTTTCTTATCATATTATATTGACCATGATGAGATAAAATCGAATAAATCAAAACATTACAAAAATCTAAAAATATATTTAAATTTTCTTCTTCATTTATATAAGAAGAAAATTTTAAGCAGTTGTTATTATTCTGTATATCTTTAACTAAATATTTTATTAGAATACCGCCTAAAGTAGAATGATCTACACTTTTTTTAGAGTTTTTTGTGATTTTTTCTTGAAATTCATCTCTAGCTTTTCCTATATCATGAAGAAATCCAATTATATAAGCTGAATTCTCAAGATTTAAATCTTGAGCTAATTTTCTTGATTCATTGGCCGTATTAATTAAATGATCAAATAAGCTTTGTTTTCTTTCTATATTTTTTTGATCAATATGAGCATATAAATTTTCAAACATAAAACCATCCATTTCTAAATGTTTTTTATAATTATTTTATAAAATTATCTAATATTATTATGTTTATACCCAATACAAATATTTTACATTCTTAATTTATTTATATTTCAAATATAATAATAAAAACATTCGCATAAAATATAACGTGTGATATAATAATGTCAAAATAGGTATTACCTTTTAAAATTATTCTTTAAGGAGGTCTTATGGAAAAGAAAATAAACATTCAAAATACAGAAAATATCGATATGGATTTTGAAAAGACAGCTGTTCCTAAGAATGCAAGAAAGAGCTTTTGGTCTATCACTATAGTATGGCTTGGCTTTGTTTTTGTAATTACTAGTATGATGACAGGTGGCGGCCTTGCTAGCGGTTTAAGTTTCAAACAAATAATATTCGCTACCACTATCGGAAACGTTTTTCTTTGTCTTATTGCAATTGCTATCGCTAACATGGCAAGTAAAACCGGCCTTAGTTTTGCTCTTATAACAAGACATACATTTGGAAACAAAGGTTCAAAGATAGCAACTCTATTTGTTCCAATAGTTAATATAGGTTGGTACACTATCCAAGCTGCCACATATGGTAAATTTATATCTAGCGTTTTAGGTATTGAAGGCTATGGAGAATTAGCTATTCTTTTCTTAAGTGCTATAGTTATGGGAATATTTTCTTTCGCCGGTATCAAAGCTATAACTATTCTTGGGTATATAGCTATACCAGCTATCATATTTTTATCAATGGGTACTGCTTTAAAATCAGGAAATTTAGCAGGTTGGGATACCATATTTAATTGGATACCTGCTAAAGAAATGTCTATGGTAAATGGTGTAACTATAGTTATAGGAACTTGGATATTATCTACTGCTACTTGTATAGCTGATACTATGCGTTTTGCTAAAAACCCTAAAGAAGCTATGCTTAGTGCATGTGTAGGCCTTTTAGGTGGTAATAGTTTGCTTATCTTATGTGGTTCTATCGCTGGAATCGGAATGAATGATAGCGACTTAACAGCAGTGCTACTAAAATTGGGCCTTGTAATTCCATCATTAATTTTAATGACTACAAATATATTCACCACAAATGCAGCAAATTTATATTCTTCTTCACTAAACTTAGCTAACAGTTTCAGTACAGATAGAAAAAAAATAATAGCAATAGTATTATTGGCTTCTGGTTTACTATGTCTTACAAAGCCTTATGATATTGCTATATTGTTTACCTTTTTAAATTTGTTGGGTGTTATAGTTCCCCCTCTTGCTGGAATTATCTTATCTAATTACTATATTGTAAACGAAAGAAATTATCCTGATTTAAACTCTAATTCAATAAAAGATTGGGCTATTACACCATGGATTAGTTGGGTGGCTTCTTTAGTCATAGTTAAACTTTTAAGCAACGTTGCTGAAGGTGGTAGTGCAATTAATGGTATATTCGGAC
Source organism: Anaerococcus faecalis (assembly GCF_013371425.1). Classification (NCBI taxonomy): domain Bacteria; kingdom Bacillati; phylum Bacillota; class Tissierellia; order Tissierellales; family Peptoniphilaceae; genus Anaerococcus; species Anaerococcus faecalis. The sequence continues at coordinate 48,584 of NZ_JABVBA010000014.1, read as the reverse complement.
TTCCTGCCTTAAATGGTATAATAGCAGGATTTATAATCTATACCTTAATTGCTAAATTCACAAAAAAAGGAGCATAAAATGAATGACAAGATTATTAAAAAATATAGGATTATTTCTATAATAGGCATAATAATTATGGGAATAGGCTCTTTTATGTGTTGTTTGTCTTCAACTAAATTTGGAATGAATTTTGGAACTATTTTATTATGTATAAGTATAGTTCTATCAGTTATAGGTTTTTCTAAATGGCAACCATAAATACCGAAGATAATTTAAGGAATAAGGCAAGAAAATATATACTAGATGAGATTGAAAATCTAATTAGCAGAAAACAAAACAAGCTTCCTTCTGAAAAAGATATGGCTAATAAGTTTGGCATAAGTAGGGTTACTTTGAGAAGTGCTCTTTCTGATTTAGAAAGAGAAGGTAAAATTAATCGAATTCAAGGAAAGGGAACCTTTGTAAGTCCAAATTATAAAAATATGAAAATAGATTTATTCAGAATGAAAACTTATGGTGATATTATTGAAGATTTAGGATATAAACAAAAAATTACATCAATAAAAACAAAGATAATTGATACTCCAGATTGGATAAAAAATGATATTTTTGGAAAAAATGGAAAGCTAATCATTAGTGCTAGAGCTTTTTATGCTGACAATAAAATAGCTGTAATATGCTTAGATTTTTTACCTATTTATTTCAAAAATGATTTAGAATATATTAAATCCTATAATGACTCTCTTTTTAATTTTTACAAAGAAAAGTATAATATAAGAATTTCAAGTGATAGTATAGAGTTTCATGCTGTAGAACCAGAAGATATTAAAAAAGTCTTAGATATAGATGACAAATTTCTACCTAATAAATGTATTTTGTTAAGAGGTTTTGAATACGATGATAAGGGTAAAGCTGTATTATATACTATGGAATATGTAGATACAGACTACATACCAATATCAACTATTAGATATAGGTAAATAAAGGGTTATTATGAAAAAAGAATTTAAACTTATATATGAGCAAAAAGAATATTATAAATTATCAGATCTAAAAGATTTTTAAGTTAAATTATTATATAGAGTTCTTGAAATTTGTAAAGAGTCTAAAGAAAAGGGAAACCACCCTTTTGGATGTCTACTTGCAGATAAGGATGGAAACATACTTATGGAACAAGGTAATGAAGAAGTTAGTCAAAATGGTGACTGCACTGCCCACGCTGAAGCTCTCCTTATGAGAAAAGCTTCACAAATTTATTCTAAAGAAGAAATGAAAGAATTTACCCTATATAATTGTGCAGATTCTTGTGCCATGTGCACAGGAGCTATGTATTGGGGCAATCTAGGTAGGCATATATATAGCCAGAGAATCAGAACTTAAAAAATATACAGGTAACGATATAAGAAATCCTACTTTAAATCTACCTAGTAGAGTTGTAATCGCTAGTAGACAAAAAGAATTCAAAACTCTAGGACCATTCCTAGAACTTGAAGAAGAATTTTTTAAGCTTCACAAAGATTATTGGAATAAATAAAGTCAAAAGGAATGTTGTAAAATTATGAATTTATAACGTTGAATCATTACAAGTTACTCATAAAAAATTTGAGAATAACCTTCCAACTCATGAAAGTCAATTGTCGTGGAGGAGCTTGTGATGATTATGAAAAGATTAATTCATTTTGCAACAATCCCTTTTTTATTGAATATATGGAGACTATATAAAATTTTCTTTAATTCATTTAATAAATATATAACTCTCAAAAAAGGTAATTTAAATAAAGATGTATATATTTTTTACTTATTGAAACAATTTATTAGTCAAGTCCATAATATTGTGTAAAAATTACTAGCACAATATTATGGACTTGACTTTAATATTTTGCTACTAATTTAAATATATATTAATTTATTAATCAATACTATAAAATTAATACTTTTTTCTCCTAATTATTATAAAAACTTAGTATATTATGGTAAATATTACATATAATTGACTTTATTATTTTGATTTTGTAAAATTAGATTATAATGCACTTTCTATATATCGGAGTGCGTCTTATCCTAGTTTTCTAGGATTAATTATTTTTACGGAGGTTTTTATGACAAAAGGAAAAGGTATTCTTGATAACTTGCTTGTTAAGTTAATCATTGCTATTGCTATAGGTGTTCTTATAGGAAACTTTGTAAATGAGCCTATTATGGAGGTTATTTCTACTATTAAGTATGTGTTATCTAACCTTATAAATTACATAGTTCCTTTAATTATCCTAGGTTTTATTACTCCCGCTATTGTTTCTTTGAACGAAAATGCAGGAAAGGTCTTGAGTATAACTCTTATTATCTGTTACATATCTTCAATTGGAGCATCATTTTTCTCTTATATTGCAGGAACTTTAATTATTCCTCATTTAAATATTGTAAATGATGCAGCCAATGCCAAAAAGCTTCCAGAGCTTTTATTTCAAGTTGACATACCACCACTAATGGCTGTTATGACAGCTCTTGTTACATCAATTCTTATTGGTCTTGCTGTTATATGGACTAAATCTGGAAGGTGGGAGGAGTTATTAAAAGAATTTAATAATATGATTTTGGCCTTAGTTAATAAGGTTGTTATCAAAATCTTACCAGTCTACATAGCAACCACTTTTGCTGAGCTTTCATATGAAGGCGTTATAGTTAGTCAATTTCCTGTATTTCTTAAGGTTATCCTTATAGTTATGTTAGGACACTACATATGGTTGTTGCTTCTTTACTTAATAGGTGGAGCTATAAGTAAAACTAATCCTATGGAGGTAATAAAGCACTACCCACCCGCCTATCTTACAGCAGTTGGAACTATGTCATCAGCAGCAACTCTTTCTGTTTCATTAAAGTGCTCTGCAAAATCCAAAACTTTAGATCCAAAAATTAGGGACTTTGTTGTTTCTCTTTGTTCAAATACACATCTTTGTGGGTCGGTTTTAACTGAAACATTCTTTGTTATGGTTGTTTCTCAAATCCTTTATGGAAAATTACCTGACGTTGGATCCATGATTTTATTTATACTTTTATTAGGAATATTTGCGATTGGAGCTCCAGGGGTTCCTGGTGGAACTGTTATGGCATCTCTAGGTCTTATAACTTCAGTTTTAGGCTTTGATGCAACAGGTACAGCTCTTATGCTTTCAATCTTTGCCCTTCAAGATTCTTTTGGTACTGCTTGTAACGTTACAGGAGATGGTGCTATTGCTCTTATGGTTACTGGAATATTTAAAAAAGTTCCAGGAAGAGATGGTAACCCTCCATATAAGGGAGATTTATCATAATGGATTATAAAGAATTAATTAAAAGAGAATTAATTCCTGCATTTGGTTGTACTGAACCAATTGCTATTGCCTTTGCTTCTGCGAAAGCAAGTGAACTTTTGGGTAAAAAACCCGAGAAAATCATTGCCAATCTTTCTTCAAATATGATTAAAAACGCATATTCTGTTACAGTTCCTGGAACTTTGGGTAGAAAAGGCATAGAAATTTCTATAGTAGCCGGAGCTCTTTTGGCCGACTCTAGCAAAAAGCTTGAACTTTTAAGCACCATTGACAAATCTAGGCTATCTGAGTGCGATGATTTTATTAAAGAAGGACGTGTAGAGCTTAATCTTGCCAAAGGTAAGGCTAATTTATATATAGAAATTATTACAATTAATGAAGATAATTCTTCTAAAGTTGTCGTTGAAGATAGTCATACTAATATTGTTAGAATGAAAAAAAATGGAGAGGTCATTTTTGATAAGACATCAAAAGATAATAACGAGGATTCTTGCTCTTTCTCCTTTAATGAAATTTATAACTTTGCAAGAACTTGTGATTATAACGATATCAAGAATATCCTCCAAAAACAAATAGACTACAATCTCAAAATTGCTCAAGAAGGTCTCGATAATGATTGGGGATCTAATATAGGACGACTAGTTTTAGAAATGGATAACAAGGCTTATTTTGAAAAACTAGTAGCCTTTGCGGCTGCAGGCTCTGATGCAAGAATGAATGGTTGTGAGCTTCCTGTAATTATAAATTCAGGCAGTGGAAACCAAGGCATAACCACATCTGTTCCTTTGATATTGTATGCCAAAGACTACAAATATAAGGAAGATGACCTTTATAGGGCCCTAATCTTTTCAAATCTTATCTCCCTTTATATAAAGGATAAGATAGGAAAGCTATCAGCTTATTGTGGAGTAGTTTCTGCATCAAGTGCTGTATTTTCTTCCATTGCCTTTATAAAAGGAGAAGATAAAAAAATCATAAAAGATACTATAATAAATTCCCTTGCTGTTAATTCTGGAATAATTTGTGATGGAGCCAAATCATCTTGTGCAATGAAGATTGCTTCAAGCCTTAGAAATGCTGCCCTTGCTTATGAGCAAGCAAAACATTATAAGTCATTTAAGTCAGGAGATGGTATAGTTAAAGATTCCTTAGATAAAACTATAGAAACTGTGGCAAATATAGCAAGATATGGAATGAAAAAAACTGATGAAGTTGTACTAAATGAAATGTTAGATAATAGAGACTACATAAAAGATTTCGAATAAAAATAAGACTTGTGTTCAAGAGCACAAGTCTATTTTATTTAATCCAATATATCAATATATTAAATTATTAGTTTCAAAAGCATTTAAATATCTAATTTTTTTAAAGATTATGGTTCACAAGAGTATAGCTTTGACTAAGAATACCAACTTCAAATTCATTAAAAACCCTAGTAAAATTTATGAGATTTTTATTAAGAGAAGAGATATTATAAAAATGACTAATTAAAGTCATAAAATATTATTAAAACATACCCATAAGTCTAGCATGGTTATTTTAAATAATTAATACACTTTTTTCAAATTCCTGGTAAAACTTGTTATTATACAAAACCAGAAATCCATCATTTCACAAAATTTCAACGCAAAATAAAAAAATAAACCATGCTTGTAAGATATAAGAACATGGTTTATTCAATATTTTTAGTTGTTAGCTTATCAGAAAAGTTTATATATTAATTCTAAATTAAGAGATAGTCTTAAACTTTCCTTTAATTTATAATAATAATTGAAATATCATTTACATTAGTCCCAGTAGGACCTGTTTTTATTAAATGATTTATCCTATCAAGGGCATGATAGGTATCATTGTTTTCTAAAGTATCATAAAAAGATATTCCACAATCTTTAAGCTCTTTCATAGTATTTCCATCAACAAATCCACCTGCCGCATCAGTTGGACCATCTGTCCCATCTGATGAATAAGAAATTATCCTAACATTGGAAAGATTTTCTATACCTAATGCAGCTGCAAAGGAAAGTTCTTGATTGCGTCCACCTTTTCCTTTTCCCTTTATTTTTACTACAGTCTCTCCACCAAATATATAAGCTTTTTTGTCATATCTCTTGCTTTGACTTTTTGCAATAGAAGCCATAAAAAAACCCGCCTCTCTTGCCTCACATCCTAAACTTGTAGTAAGGATTTCTGCTTTGTAGCCATAAGATTCTAAAATATTTTTGGCTTTTAAACAAAGTTCATCCACACTTCCTGATATTTTAGTAATTACATTTGGCAAATCTTTTACAGTTTCTGTCTTCATTAAATCATAAGCTTTGTCAGAAAGCTTAAGTTTATATTTTGAGACCAAGTCAAGAGCTTGCTTTGATGTTGACTTATCAACAAAAGTAGGCCCTGAAGCAATCATATCAGCTCTGTTGCCAATAACATCACTTAAAATAATATTAAAAACCGTGGCAGGATAACAAGCTTTAGCAAACTTTCCTCCCTTTAGTTTAGAAAGTCTTTTTCTAATAGTATTTATCTCAACTATATTAGCACCTTTTTTTAGCAAATCCTTATTTATCTTCTGGATTTCTTCAAAATCTATAAGAGGGATTTCAAAAAGAGATGACCCTCCTCCTGAAATAAGCATCAAAACCAAATCATCATCACTTAAATTACGCACTAAATTAAGAGCATACTCGCTTGCCCTTATAGTATTTTCATCTGGAATCGGATGACCTGCTTCAAAGCATATGGCATTATCAAGCTTTTTCTCCGTATAACCATACTTAGTAATAACAAGAGCCTCATCAAATTTAACATCTGACTCAAGAGCTGTCTTTGCCATCTGAAAAGCAGCCTTACCAATAGCTATAAGGATTTTCTTTCCTTTATTTTGCGGTAGATTTTTGAGTTCTTTTTTGACAGATTCATCTGGTAAGCAAGCCTGTATTGGTATATTAACAATATCATTAATAAATTTTTGCATTTTACCTCGCTTTTTACAATGTTTGAATATAATTATTATCTATATACTTTTGTTACAAAAATACACCTTACAAATGTAAATCATCTATTCCTATTCTAATATTGCTCCCTTATTTGCTGAAGAAACCGCTCTGGCATACCTTACTAAATAACCTTCTTTAATTTTTGGCTCCTGCTTTTCTAAATTGTTCAATCTCTCTTGAATTTCCTCTTCACTTAAATCTATATTAATAGATCTATTAGGAATATCGATATCTATTATATCTCCATCTTCTATGATAGCAAAAGGTCCTCCCTCCATAGCTTCTGGAGAAACATGTCCTATAGCTGCTCCTCTTGTAGCACCAGAGAATCTTCCGTCAGTAACTAGCGCAACATCATTATCTAAATGCATTCCTACTATTGCTGATGTAGGAGTTAGCATTTCTCTCATTCCAGGACCTCCTTTTGGTCCTTCATATTTAATTATTACAACATTTCCTTTTTGAACTTTTCCATTGAAAATACCTTCTGTTGCTGACTCCATACTATTAAATACGACTGCTTTTCCCCTATGTCTTAACATCTCAGTTCTAACTGCAGCAGATTTAACTACACACCCATCTGGTGCAATATTTCCTTTAAGTACCGCTATTCCACCTTGTTCATTAAATGGATTATCTATTGGTCTTATCACATCATGATTTCTAGTTTCTTTTCCTCTAATATTTTCTTCTATAGTATTACCATTAATATTTTTTAATTCAACATTTAATAATCCTTTTTTATTCAATTCATTCATTATAGCTGGTATTCCACCTGCCATATGTAAATCAAACATAAATTTATCTCCTGATGGACTTATATGACACAAATTTGGAGTATTCTTTGAAATCTCATCAAATTTTTCCAAAGATAATTCTATTCCACATTCATGTGCTATAGCAGGAAGATGTAATGTTGTATTTGTTGACCCAGCTATTGCCATATCTACAACTATAGCATTGTTAAATGATTCTTCAGTAACAATATCTCTTGGTTTTATATCTTCTTTAACAAGATCTACTGATCTTTCACCAGCCATCTTAGCTAGTGCAATACGATCTCCATAATATGATGGAATTGTTCCATTGTAAGGTAAGGCCAAACCCAGAACTTCTGATAAACAATTCATACTATTGGCAGTGAACATACCAGCACATGAACCACATGATGGACAAGCTGCATGAGCATATTCTTCCATTTCTTCTTTGCTTTTTTCTCCTAATTTATATGCAGCAACTTGTTCTATACATGTAGAATAATCAGCTGCTTCATCTTTATAATATCCTGTAGCCATTGGACCCCCACTTACTACTATAGATGGAATATTTAGTCTTAAAGCAGCCATCATCATTCCTGGTACAATTTTATCGCAATTTGGTATTAAAACTAGGCCATCAAGTCCATGAGCCTTTGCCATTGCCTCAATACTATCTGCTATCAACTCTCTTGATGCTAAAGGATAATGCATTCCCGCATGACTCATTGCGATTCCATCGCATATAGCAATTGATGGAAATTCCACAGGAATTCCACCACCAGCTGCAACGCCAAGTTTAGCCGCATCAGAAATGCTTCTTAAATGAAAATGTCCTGGAACTATTTCATTAAACGAATTTACAACTCCAATAAGAGGCTTTTTTCCTATATCTTTTTCCAATTTTCCTGTAGCATATAATAATGACCTAGCTTCAATTCTTTCAGGTCCTTGATATACTTTTTGACTATTCATTTTTTTATTATTCATTCTTAAACTCCTTAAAAATTAATTCCTATTAATCCATATATTATAGTTGAAACAATTGTCATTATTAGACCCACACTAAATTCAAAGGGTAGTAATTTTAATTTTTCTTTTATGTTCATACTGACACTACCAGCACTAGTATGGAAAAAGCTACCATGAGGTAGTCCATCTAATGTATTACTTCCAGCATGTATCATAACAGCGGCTTGCAAAGGTTTTACTCCGAAAGATAAAATAGTTTCTCCAAAAACTTGAGAGCCAACCGTACTCCCTGCTGTTGCTGATGCAGTAGCTGCTCCCATTGTTAAACCAGTAATTGGTGCTAATAGATATCCTGATAGTCCTAAAATATCAACCAAATTAATTAAAGAATCTTTTAATCCAGAATTAGCTATTATTCCCGATAAGGCTCCAGTTCCTAACAGTAGTAATATTACTCCTGACATCATGTTAAGTCCTTTTGTAGAAAATGTAACAAATTTTTTAATATCAGCACAAAGAATACAAGTAATTAAGCCTCCTATAGGTAATGCAATCAAAGGATCTATTTCCAATCCTATTAGAGGTCTTAAGGCAAGTAAGATAATAGATACAATAGGACCAGTTATTGAAGAAAATAAATTTGGTTTACATCTTTCCTCTATTGAAGATTCCTCAGCTAGACAAACTTCACTACCCATACCTATTTTATGTACTAACTTAGTTATAAATATTGTTGTTATAAAACCAAATATCGCTGGAATTATTCCTCCCAACATAACAGTTGTTAGTGGAATCTGAAAATAATCTGATAAGGCTATGGCTTGAGGATTTGGAGACATAACATTTCCAGCATGTGTTCCTCCACACATAGCCATCATTATCACAGATTTAGAATATTTTGTTTTTTGTGCAATAACCATTGCTATAGGTGCAACCGTTAAACAAGCAACATCTGCAAAAACACCAATAGCAGTCAATATAAATATTGATGCGATTATTGCTACTAGTGAATTTGCTTCACCTAATTTCTCTACAATATTTTCTGCTATTACATCAGCAGCACCTGAGTTAATTAAGGATCCTGCTAAAACTCCAGCAGCCATAATTCTAAGTAGAGTAGGAGACATTCCACCTGCTCCATTAAACATTAAAGTTACTGTTTCTTTTGCACTTATACCACCTACAATTCCTCCTATTAAGGCTCCTAAAATCATTCCATATGCAGGCGGTGCTCCCATTACAATTACAGCAATAGCTATTACTAATGCGATAAGAGCACCTATTGTTGATACGCTAACCATTTATACCTCCCATTTAATATATATTACATATTGTGCAAACGTTTATAGTGATATATTATCACACTTCTTTTCATAATGCAACAAATTATCCCAAAAAAATAGGCTGTGTTTCATTTTAAAACACAGCCTATAAATTATATTTCTTTATCTTACGCCAAAGAGTGGATCTACTAACCTTTAAAATATCCGCTACCTTGCTCTGATTATATTCTTCTCTAACTAGATATTTCTTTATATATTCTTTTTCTATTTCCTCTAAAGATTTATTTTCTGTTACTATATCTAAACCTATACTGGTGTTATCTTTATAATTGCTCATAAAATCATCATAGCTAATTGTAGATGACTTGACTTCAGCTAATGTTTTTATTAAAACTTCTATTAAATAATCTAAATTGGAATCTAATAAATTTACATTTTTATCAAATATATCTTTTTGAACTTTTAGTGCACTGAAGCCCTTATTATCATGATAATAATTTATATGATTTTCAAAAACTTGTATTAAATCTTCTTTCCTATCCTTAGTATTGGGAATATAAAAGTAATCCAAGTCAATACTTGTCTTAGTTAATAAACACTCTGAATCTAGTAAAATTATAAATATACTTGTACTATTTTGTTGTAAACTACTTATTTTTAATATATCCTGAGGATCAATTATATTATTAAACAATATGAAAGTATATTTTTTAGTATTTAGCTTAAAAAAATCACTAAAATTAAACTCTTTCATATCTATATATAAATTATATTTTTGACTTGAACATTCGATTTGATTTAGTATCTCACTTAAAGTGGTATTGTTATTCTTAATCATTATTATAGCTTTTTTCAATCTAATTGAATCCTCTATTTTTGAGAATATACTTTTCATAGCACTAGATTTTTTTACTGGTAACAAATTAGATTTTAACTTAAACTCATAAACTCCATCATATTGATTTTCTATTTTTTCTTCAGTGAATTTTAATAAATAATATGTTTTCCCATCCAAAAAAACATGTGTGATTTCAATGTTAAAATTATCAACTCTAAACAAATTCTTTTTTAAATTTTGATTTGTATTTGATTCATAATTGAATTTTATATTTATAATCTTCCCAAATGAAATAGGTAGTTTTCCGAAATTATTAAACTTATAATATATGATTTTATTATCTAACAATATACAATAGTCACTCAATTCATTTGTGAAAAATTCACTTTTTATTTTATCAATTATACTTATTTTATTTATTTGATTTAAAATCATTATTGCATAGTCAATATTGTTTTTTATTGTATCATAGCTAGATTGAAACAGAACTGTTTGAAAACCCAAATCACTAGCAATTTCAACAGCTAATGAATCACCCAATATCAGTTCATAACCCAATGATTTTAACTTTATTAACAGCGAAGTTAAGTCCATACCATCTTTTATATAATGAATTTTAAAATCTAGATCTAATAATTCTATTATTTCTGTAGCTCCATCTGTTATATTAGTATATGAAATTATAGCAGTCTTTAACTTTTTATTTTTTGCTATTAAAATACTTTTTAATAAATCATTACCAGATGGTTTAGCATCAATTATAGGTACTTCTAAATGTCTCTTTAAAAGTCTAGCTGTACCACCTCTAGAGATTATAGCATCGAAATCATTATTTATAGCATTTTGAGCTAGCTTTAGTCCTTCTTCAAGTTTACCTATTCCATATTTTATTTCAATATTTTTATATTTTTTTATTAATAATTTTATGGGTTGTTCCATTGCAGGATAAGTTGCAACTATAAATATTTTCATTAAAACCTCCACAATGTAGTTCTAAATTTTTATTTTAATTAGTACCTGATTACTATACCAAAAGAGAAATTTAATTCTATAGACTAAATTCATTTAATTCAACTAAATAACAAATAAAATAAGTTACAATGAATAATAAAATTGAAATCAAATATATTATTCTCACTTAAGCTTATTCCAAGTTCTAAGATAGTCAGTATAAAAACTCAAATCCTGAACAGTTTCAAGGACTCCTTGATAATTTCCCTCCTTATCTCTTACTGCATAATAAGTTATAGCATGGTCACTTCCTTTTATATTTTTAATGATTTGAAACTTATCCTTTTTACCTTCTTTAAACTCTTTTATAAGATTTCTTACTACAAATTCAACTTGGGGTGGGTGACATGAATAGACACTCCTACCCAAAGATGTACTTGGTCTTTTGAAAGTTTTTTCATCTTTTATGTCATTATAATATGAATTTATATCATTTTTATCAACAAAGGTTATTTCAATCTCAAAAGTATCAAGCATGGCTTCAAGCTCTTCTACTTTTAGTCTTCCCTTAGATAAATTGACATAGCCTTCCTTTTTATTTGATTCTTTTTTACTTTCTTCTGTTAAATCCCAAATTTCTCTTTGGACTATGTCATTTTCATAGTCTGAAAGGTCAAAGTATAGTCCTATGAAGTCCTCTTTTGAGATGATATCTTCCATTAAAGGATAAAGTATATTATCCTCCTTATAGGTCATCTCTTCTGCCCTTTCTAGCACTTTTTCAAGCTCATCAAAGTCCTTTTTCTTGCTTGCCTTTTTGAAATTGTTAGAAATTTCTATATCAACTGCCCACATAACTTCTGATGGGCCTGGTTTGTTGTATTTTTCCTTTAGGAGTGGATAGATTAAATCTCCCTTTTTCCTGTAGTGTTTTTTTACCTTAATAAATTCTTTATTTTTGTCCTCATCTTCTATATTCTCTTTAATTTTTTCTATAATCTTTTTAACTTCTTGATTTTCTTCATAGAAAAATCTTAAAGGGTGACCCTTTACTTTTATAAGCTCTAGGTCCTTGTCGTTTTCAGTTTCAGTTACTCCATGAAAAAGAGATGAATGAACATCGCAAAGTCTTTGAACCTCTTCTCTTGGCAAACCTTCAGCCAAAAGTGCTTCTTCTGCATCCATTATTTCTGAAGATGAAACATTAGAGAAATTTTCCCTAAAGTCTTTTCTTACACTTTCCAAATCTTCTCCATTAGATAGCCTCTCTACATAGGATTTTATAAGACTTCTCCTATCTGAAAGCTCCTTATCATTATAAGAATCTATAGCATCATAACCCAAATCTTTTAATTTCTTTTCAACATTATCTATACCTAGCATTGAAGCCCCACGTCTTATAGACATTTTTCTACCCATAGTCTTAAGCATTAAAGGGTTAGATAGTCCTTTAAATCCAATTTCTATTAATTTATCTTTAATCTCTGGATTATCCTTTATAATTTCAGATATAGTTTTGTTTATATCAATTTTTTTATTCATAATATCCTCCAATAATATTATACTTCGCTTTTGAGAATAAGTATTAATAGCAAAAAAGTCTCTTGCAAAATCATTTCTTGCAAGAGACTTTTCTTATCTAAATTGAACTGTATCCTTAATATCTTTTCTTTTAAAATGATTCTCTAAAGGCTCATTTTCCTCACTAGCATAACCTAAATCAATCATAGCAACTATTTCTTCATTTTCTGGAAGTTTTAATTTATCCTTTAACTTGTCTGGATCAAAAAAGTTAACCCAACAAGAATCTACTCCCACACTTTTACTAGCTAAAAGCATATGACTTGCAACAATTGTCACATCTTCTATTCCTGAATTATACCTACCTCCTGGATATGTAAAAGTGTTATCCTTATCATAAGCTATGACAAGGACTGTTGGAGCCTTATAACGGCATGGAGTCTCTTCATCAATTATTTTTAAACTTTCTTCTGATTGGATAACATATATTCTTTGATTTTGATTATTTTTAGCTGTCGGGGCAAAGCGACCCGCCTCAAGAATTATATCCAGTTCCTCTTTTTTTATTTGTTTTCTATCAAAATTTTTACAAGAATATCTTTCTTTAACTAAATCAATAAATTTCATATATCCTTCCTTTCTACTTACTATATGCTTACCCTAATTATTTCTTATAAATCTAAAAATGCAAAGCAAAAAGGCATACTAAGCACGTCTTTATAAAATTATTTAACTATATTTTCTAAGACACCAATATTTTCAATTTCAAGAACCAATTTATCTCCACTTTGAAGGTATTTTGGAGGATTTTGTCCCATGCCAACTCCTGATGGTGTTCCCGTAGCTATTATTGTCCCTTTTTTTAAGGTAATGGATTTGGACAAGTCTTCTATAATTTCATTTACACCTAAAATCATATTTTGAGTATTATTATCTTGTCTTATTTCACCATTTAATGAAAGCTTTAAATTAAGTTTATTATATTCAAAGTTTTTATCATTTAAAATGATACATGGTCCCATTACAGATGAGCCATCAAAGCTTTTTCCATAGTACCACTGCTTGTATTTAGTCTGTAAATCTCTTGCTGATAAATCATTAAAAATTGAAAAACCAAATATATAATTATTTACCTCTTCTTTTTTTATGTTTTTCCCGTCTTTTCCAATAATTACAGCAAGTTCAATCTCATAATCTAGTTTTTCTGTTATTTCACTATTTATTGGAATAAAGTCATCATTTCCTAAAATTTTATTAGCTCTTTTTGAAAAATATATAGTATCTACATCTTTGGAAAAATCTTTTTTTGATACTTTTTCTACTTCATCTTTGTGGTCTATATAGTTCATTCCTATACAGATTATATCTTGTTTTGGATATTCAATTGGACTTAAAATTTTATATTCATTTTTGATTTCCTTTTGATTATTAAAACATAAGTCTTTAAGATTTATTTCACTATCTATTAATTCATTTATGTCTTTAAAATCATATCCAAAGTCTTTGATAAGGTATAGCTTATTATTTTTTTGGACTGCTATTTCTTTGTTATTTTCTATTTCTATAAAAAATAATTTCATAATTTACCCCTATTGCTCACTGTTTGTAAAATCTAATTTCAAATTTTGAATCTTTATAATATCTTCTATAATTTCTTTTTGCTCTAATAAAACTTTAGAGATAAAATTTTCTGTATTTTCAGTTTTTCTAAAAATTGGATAGGTAGCAGACATTGCTCCCTTAATTATCCCATCTTCTCTAATAGGTACAGCTACACATGAAGTATTAAGGGTGAATTCTTGGTTTTCAACCGCATATCCCTTTTCCCTTACAATGTGTATTTCATCAAGTAGCCTATCAATATTTGTTATTGAGTTTTCTGTATACCTTACAAATTCATAGTCTTTAAATTTTTCTATTATTTCTTCATCACTAAATCCAGATAAAAGTGCCTTTCCAAGTCCAGTATATATAGCTGGAATTTTCTTTCCTACAGAACTTACTATTTCAATATTATCTGGTGCGTTTACCTTCTCTAGGTACAGTACCATATCATCTATTAGGACTCCAAATTGTACTATTTCACCAATTTTATCCACTACTATTTCCATCTGCTTTCTAATCATTGAAAGACAATCAAGTCTTCCTGAATAAGATAGGCCTAATTGAAAAAGTTTAAAGGATGCCACATAGCATCCCTTATCATTTTTTTCAATAAAATTAGTAATTTCCAGTGTTTTTAGAATTGGACTTAGTGTGCTTTTTGGAATTTCTAGTTTAGTTGATATATCTAAAAATGAAAGACCGTTTTCGAAGTTGTTTATTAAATCAAGAATTTTTACTACTCTAAGGGTAGGATTGTGTAATTTATATTCCATGATTCCTCCAGTCATGGAATATTATATCACAATTACTTGATTTCTTCGTACTCTTTAATTACCTTTTTTAGAATATCTTTTCCTTTTTCAAATACTTCATCTGAAAGTTGATTGTATGGAAATATTGACCTAGGAGAGATATCTACTCCTCTTACTGCCATTAATTTTTTGAATAAGTGTGAAAAGTTACTATCTAAATCATATAGAGGCATTAGTTTGTGAATTAAATTAGACAGTTTATATACTCTATCAAAGTTCTTTTCCTTGGTTGATTTAACGAGATCTGACCATATTTCTGGTACTAAGTTTGAAAGAGCACCTATACATCCTGAACCACCTGTTGAAAGGTTATATAAGAATTGGTCATCAAATCCTGAGTAAATTTTTGTCTTATGACCTTCTGTAGCTCTTAGTAGCCTATTAGTGTGAAGTGGGTCTAGAACTGAATCTTTAAGACCTACTATATTTGAGTTTTCTTCAACTAATTTAGCATATACTTCACCACTTACAGAGTAACCACTTCTAGCTGGAAAATTATAAATATATAAATTTCCCTTAACTTTTTTTGCTAATTCATTATAATATATAAAGATTTTTTCATCATCCATGGCAAAGTAATATGGTCCCATAACCATAATACCTTTATAGCCTATTTTTATAGCTTCATTGCTAAGCTTTACTGTATCTTCAAAAGAAGCACAATTGCTTCCAAAATATAAATCAACCCTACCCTTTGTATACTTGTAGTAGTCTTTAGCAAATTGTAATTTATCTTCATAGTCTAAAACTGTAAATTCTCCAGTACTTCCAAGTACTAGAATTCCATCAACACCACCTTCAATAAGAAAATCTATGACTTTCTTATTTTCTTCGAAATCCGGTTTTTCATTTTCATCAAATATTGTAACAACTGGTACTATTATTTCACACATAAAGTCCTCCTAAAAATTCAATCCTATAACACCATATAAAAGTACAGAAACTATGGATCCTGCTATTCCTATCAATAACTCATATGGTAGTAATTTTAATCTTTGTTTTATTTTCATATTAACAGAACCACAACTTACATGAAAGAAACTACCATGAGGTAAGCTATCAAACCAAATTGTTCCTGTATATATCATCTGTGCTGCCTGTAATGGAGCAACTCCTGAAGCTAATATTGATTCTCCGAATATATTACCTCCTACAGAAGATCCTGCCGTAGCAGATGCAGTAGCAGCTCCCATAGTAATACCTGCAATTGGAGCTAACATAAATCCTGGTAGACCTACGTGTTCAACAAATCCTATTACAACTTCTTGGATTGAGGAATTTGAAATAATTCCAGAAATAGTACCAGTTCCTAATAGAAGTAACACAACACTACTCATCTTATCCAATCCTAAAGTAGATAGAGATATAAAATCTTTATATTTGCCCATTGCAAGACATCCCACAATACCTCCTACTGGCAAAGCAATTATAGGATCAATTTCTATTCCTGCAATCGGTCTAAGAACCAATAGAGATATAGATACAATCGGGCCAATTATTGAGGCAAATAATCCAGGTTTATTTTCTAATATTACTTCCTCTTCATGTTCGCCAAATAAATTTCCTTTATTTATTAGTGTTCTAGATAAAATTATTGTTGCAATAGCAACTGCTATACCAGGTATAACACCAGCTAGCATCAAACTGGTTAACGGTACATTAAAAGGCTCTGCTGCAGCAATCGTATTTGGATTTGGTGACGCCAACTGTCCTCCTTTAACTCCACCTATCATAGCAAATAAAATAGCTAATTTTGATACTTTTGTTTTTTTACCTATTTGTATTCCTATTGGAGATACTGTTAACACTGAAACATCTCCAAAAACACCTATCCCTGTTAATATAAATGTAGAAATAGTTAATGCAATTAATGAATTTGCTTCACCTAATTTTTTTACTATTGTTTCAGCAATTGTACTAGCGGCTCCTGAGCCCATGAGTACACCAGCTAATACTCCTGCCGCTATAATCCTTAATATAGCAGAAGTCATGCCAGAAGCGCCGCCCACCATTATACTCAATGTTCCTGAAAGACCAGCTCCACCTACAATTCCACCTACTAATGCTCCAAATAACATACTATAAGATGCAGGTATCCCAACAATTATTAAAAAAATAGCTATACCTAACGCTAATAAAGCACCTAATAAAGTAACTTCACTCATTTCATGTACGCTCCTTTCATACCTGATGTAGCACTCTCTGTATATTTTTTAAAAATTCCTTTTCTATTAGATAAATTTGGAGGTGTCCACTTTTTCTTTCTTTCCTTCATAATAGACTCTACTTCATACTTATCTACTTTTTCCCCTTTTATTCCCACTATATTAATAGTTCTATTATTAATATCTAACTCAATTAAATCTTCATCTTCAATAAACGCTATTGGTCCTCCTGTGACACCTTCTGGAGATATATGACCTACGCAAGGACCTCTTGTAGCACCAGAATATCTCCCATCAGTAATTAATACTGTTGATGAATTTATTCTTGGATCACTCATAATAGCTTCAGTAGTCATATACATTTCCGGCATTCCCGAACCTCTTGGACCTTCATATCTAATCACAAGTACATCGCCTGGATCTACATTCCTATCCACTACAGCTTGATTGCAATCTTCTTCACAATTAAAGACTTTTGCTTTTCCTACATGATACATCATATCTTCACTTACAGCTGAATACTTTATAACCGCTCCATCAGGTGCTATATTCCCCTCAAGAACAGCTACCGATCCCTTTTCATTGCTTTCATTAATAGGTGTTATGATGTCAGATTTCTTCAAACCATAATTTGCAAGATATCCAATATTTCTTTCATAAAAACCACTAGATTTTACAGCATCCAAGTTTTCCCCAAGAGTATTACCAGTGACTGTTATAACGTCTAAGCTCAAATATTCTCTCAGTTCTTCCTGAACTGCCGGAATCCCTCCTGCAAACCAAAGTGTTTCAGCTGGATATCTTCCACTTGGTGCAACATTGCATAAATGAGGAATCTTTTTGTTAATTTCATCAAATTTTTTTACATCTAATTCCCATCCTAAAGCATGTGCTAAAGCTGGCAGATGTATCATGGCATTGGTAGATCCTCCAATTGCAGCATGAATAATTATAGCATTTTCAAAAGCTTCTTTAGTTAATATATCAGATACTTTTATATTTTTTTCTTTTAGTCTCATTACTGCTTTTCCAGCCATTCTAGATGTTTGTTGAATATCTATCATTGTTGCAGAAGATAAAGCTGTAGTCGGTAATGATAGTCCTAACGCTTCAGATAAAGCCTGCATTGTATTTGCTGTCCCTAAGAATTGACATGCACCACATGATGGACAACCCGTTTTTTTGTATTGCATTACTTCAAAATCATTTATCTTGTTTTGTTTATTTTGTAAAGTAACCTCTCCACCTTTTCCAGATGTAGTCATATAAGGTCCTGGTCTCATTGTTCCCCCAGGAACGAATACAGTAGGTATATCTAATCTTGCTGCCGCTATTAAATGAGCAGGAATTGATTTATCACATGATGAAACTAACACCATCCCATCCCAAGGATGCACATTTCCATGAATTTCAACCATATCAGCAATAATCTCTCGTGAAAGTAATATATAATTCATTCCATTATGTCCTTGAGCTATGCCATCACAGATATCAGTAATATGGAAATCTACTGGTTTACCACCGTTTTCTATTATTCCTGTATTTATTTCTTTAGTTAATTTGTCAAGATGTATGCTCCCTGGATGTGACTCTCCAAATACATCATTTACCATTATTAATGGTTTTTCAATATCATCTTCAGTCCATCCCATGCCCATTCTTAACGCGTCACTTTGAGCCCAAATTTCTCTGATCTTTTTAGCTTTTTGTGTCTTTTTATTCATAGTAATTTCTCTCAATCTCGATTTTTGTTTAATAAATTATAATCTATCACTCCACCTTTTGATCCAGAAGAAGCAACTCTAGAATATAAACCTAAATATCCTGAGTTGAATTTAGGCTCAGGTCTTCTCCATTTACTTAATCGTTCTTCAATAGTTTTATCGTCAACGAGTAAATTTATACTTCTACTTTGTATATCTATCTCTATTTCGTCACCGTTTTCTACTATTGCTATAGGTCCTCCTTCAGCAGCCTCAGGGGATATGTGACCAACAAACAATCCATTATTAGTCCCTGAAAATCTTCCATCTGTTATTAAAGCTGTTGATTTTCCCAAACCTCTTCCATATAACAATTTCATAGCTTTAAACATTTCTCTCATTCCAGGACCACCTTTTGGACCTTCATATCTTATAACAACACAATCTCCTTCCTTTATTTGACCTTCTAGAATTGCTTTTTCTGCTTCTTCTTCTGAATTAAATACAACAGCTCTACCTTTAAAATGATCTAAACTTCTATCAAAGGCACCAGGTTTTGTAACTCCTGTATCAGGGGCTAAATTTCCTCGTAAAATTGCTATTCCTCCATCGTAATCAAACGGATTATCTAATGGTCTAATTACTTCATTATTTTCTTTAAATGGATAAAAATGATCTTCAATATTTTCTCTTACAGTTTTACCTGTTACAGTTAACTGGTTAAGATTTAAGTGATTATCTCCAAGATTTTGCATAATCCTTACTACTCCACCTGCTCTATAAAAATCTGGAACATTCCACTTTGAAGATGGATTAACGGATGCTAACCTCGGTGTATCATAAGAAAACTTGTTGAAAGTATCTAAAACATCAATATCTAATTCTGCTTCTATGGCAATAGCAGCTAGGTGCATTACAGCATTTGTGCTTCCACTCATTGATGTACAAACTTTTATAGCATTTTCTATGGACTTATTAGTAATTATTTTTCTTGAAGTTATATCTTTTTTAAATAATTCCATTATGTAGTATCCCGTATCTTGTGCTATTTGTAATCTTTTTGCACTTGTAGCAGGTATGATACCACCATCAGGAGGAGTCATTCCCATAACTTCAGATAATGCACACATTGTATTTGCTGTCCCCAAAAAAGAACAAGACCCACAAGAAGGACATGAATGATCTTCTAATATCTTATATTGTTCTTCAGTAATTTTCCCTGCAGCTAACATTCCTAAAGCTTCCATGCTAGAAGTTTGATCGGATTCTCTTCCATCAAATTCAATTCCTCCATCCATAGGTCCACCTGGTAATAAAATAGCTGGTATATCTAATCTAGCAGCTGCCATTAACATTCCAGGTACAATTTTATCGCATGATCCTAATAAAACGATACCATCGAGTGCATTAATTTGTGCCATAGACTCAATAGAATCAGCTATCAATTCCCTTGATGGCATTATATAATTCATTCCAACATGACCTTGACCCATTCCATCGCAACCACCAATTACACCGAATTCTACAGGAGTTCCACCATTTCTGTATATACCGTCTTTTACTCTTTGCGCAACTTGTCGCAAATTATAATGCCCTGGAACTAGTTCACTCCACGCATTAGCGATTCCTATTATAGGCTTTTTTAAATCCTCTGTAGTAAAACCCATAGATTTCATTGTGGCTCTATAATATTGATTTTCTGTTCCTTTTAAAATTTTATCACTATTTTTCTTTGGCATTTTTGACCTCCTTATAATTTAGTCACTTTTAAACGTTAAAATTATCTTACTTATTTATTTCGTATATACGAATTTAACTGTATATACGAATTACTTGCCTATAATATATCGTATAGGAAAACACTTGTCAAGTAATTTTTTAAAATTAGGTGCTAATAATTTTAGCTATACACAAAAAAAGACCCTA
Organism: Anaerococcus faecalis; assembly: GCF_013371425.1. Lineage (NCBI taxonomy): Bacteria > Bacillati > Bacillota > Tissierellia > Tissierellales > Peptoniphilaceae > Anaerococcus > Anaerococcus faecalis. The sequence continues at coordinate 27,749 of NZ_JABVBA010000014.1, read as the reverse complement.
AGAAATTTTTCTTAGAGTCTTACTTATCTGTCTTATAATTTTTTTACCTAGCCTCTCTTTTCAGAAAGGTAAGAGTTATTTTTAGAAACTTGTTTTTTGCTTAGTGGATATATGAATAACACCACTAGTCCACCTAAACCTAAAGCTATAGCTGGTATCAAGGTTGCTATATTGTAGATTCCTACTGCAACTTCTGGTGTTTGGGTTGCTGCTCCTTGTACAAATCCAATTGAAGCTAAAGCAAATCCACCTAGTCCTCCTGCGAAAGCTTGGCCTAATTTTCTTGCAAATGAGTAGATTGCGTATACTTTTCCATCATCTCTTACTCCATTTTTGATTTCAAGATCGTCTATAACGTCTGTAATCATGGCCCATGTTAGGGTATTGAATATTCCTAAGAATACATAGGCAAGTCCTGTTCCTGCTAAGAATATGTACATATTCTTAACTTTTAGTAAATATAGTATGAAAAATATAGCTGCTGATCCTAAAAGTCCTATTACTGTGGCTTCTTTTTTCCCTAATTTTTGTCCCATTTTCATGGCTATTGGTGCTGTTATAAGCATTGGAAGAGTTGTTACAAGTCCTGCAAGTGCTATTCCAGTTGAATCACCAAAGTAGGTTGAGTATACATAAGCGTTCATTGAACCTATTAAAAGCATTCCCAATAGTAGGCAAATTGACACTAGGATAATTGATAATAAGGATTTTTTGAAAATTACATTTCCAATTCCAGCAAGGGCGTTTTCGTTTTTTCCGCCTGATTCTTTTGCTATATTTACTCTTTCTGTTACAAATCCATAACATACAAAATAAGCCATTATTGCAAGTATACCATAAAGTCCTGCAACTAATGGGAATCTTCCCTCAAGTAGAACGTCAGGTTGACCTGCTGTTTTTTGATAAAGTATATATGGAGTTACAAATCCTATTATAAGTCCTGCAATTGTAGCTCCAAGTGTTCTAAAGGTTGATAGTTCTGTTCTTTGGTCAGGTTCTGGTGTAATTGCTGATGCCATTGATCCATAAGGAATATTTATAAAAGTATAACATAAAGATCCCCAAAGTATATAAGTTCCATACATTATTACAATTTTAAGTCCCATTGGTAGGTCTTTTAGGCCTGTTTGGAATAGTAAAAACCCTGCTACCGCCACTGGTATAGCCCCCCATTTAATAAATGGCCTAAATTTACCATCCTTGTTTCCTGGGAATTTATCTACTATTGTACCCATTCCAACATCTGTAAAGGCGTCTATTATTCTTGATACGAAAAATAGGGTTCCTACCATTTTTGGATCTATCCCCCATACATTTGTATAAAATAGCATCAAGAAACTTGAAACTAAGGTGAATGTAAAGTTATTCCCAACATCTCCCGCCGCATAACCAATCTTATCTTTTATTCCAAAAGGTTTTGTTCTTTTTTCCATTTTTATTTTTTCCTTTTCTTTTATATTTTTATTTTATTGAGATTTAGTCATCTCCTTCATTCTCTTTTCATGTAAAAATGTAGCATTTTTATAAACCTTATCTCTATTTAATGGATAATAAATATATATAAGTGCTGCTATTATTATAGTTACAGCTGGGTCAAATTTAGTAGCAGGTGAATAGTTGATTATCTCAAGCAAAAATCCTGTAAGCCCACTTGCTGCTGCTTGACCAAGTTTTCTTGAAAATGAGAAAGCTCCATATATTGCTCCATCATCTCTTCTGTCTTTTAATACTTCCAAGTCATCTATTACATCTATAATCATTGCCCATGATGTTATATCTTGGAAGGCCATTCCTATTTGATATACTATTACAAAGCCTATAAATACTTCTGCATTTTTTAGTCTTGAGAAATATACTATAAAATAGGATATTCCTGCTAACAATAAACCAAATATAGTAACTTCCTTTTTGCCATATTTAGCTGATAATTTTGCTACCACCGCTGCCATTAGTAGGGTTATCACCATTTGTGATGAGCCTATAAAACTCATAGCCTTAACGTTGTTAAAGTAGTTTTGATAAAGGTATGAGTTCATTCCATTTACTGTCATTACTGATAGTAAGTAAAATAATGAAGCAAGAATTAGCCCTATTAAGGCTCTTGATGAAAACATAACCTTAAATGTTTGTATAAATGAAAATTTTTCTTTTGATACTAGTATCTTGACTCTTTCTGTTGTTAGGCGGAAGCATAATAAGTAGGTTATGATTACCATTATTGAACAAAATAGAGCAAATTTACTCATTGCCGACCATGAAAGAACTTCATTGCCAGATTTATTTGTATAGTAGACAAACATAGGTCCTACTACCGCTATTACAAATTGTCCTAATTGGGAACCTATAGTCCTCCATGTAGAAAGCTCAGTCCTATGATCTAGGTTTTCACTTACTGCTGATGCCATTGATCCATAAGGGATATTTATGGCTGTATATGAGATAGAGCCCCAAAGTATGTAGGTTACATACATACTACCTTTAAGGTCATTGATGCGTCTTTAAACCAAACCGAATATAACAATAATGATGCAAGAACTACTGTGCCTGAAACTCTTCTTATCCATGGCAAGAATTTACCATCTTTTGTTGGTGGTGTCCTATCTACTATTTGTCCCATACCTATGTCTGTGAAAGCATCTATACCTTGGCTAGAAGCATCATTGCTCCTATAGCTCCAGGAGAAACTCCCATAACATCTATATGAAATTTCATAAAGAATACTGAAGAAAGAGCAAAGGAGAATCCATTTCCCAAATCCCCAAATATGTATCCTAATTTATCGCTTATACCAAAAGGTTTTATTTTTGATTGTATGAAATCTTCCTTTTCTATATATTTGTATCAAGCTTTATGGCTTCTTTTTGACATAATAGGCAAAGTTCTTGTGCCTTGAATATATGCTCTTGTGTCATGGCTTCCTCTGTGCCATTAATACAGTCTAGAATCATTTGACCAAAGAATGGAAAACCAACTTTCCCATTTACCTTATAATGGTGCTCTCCCTCGCCATCTACTAAAAATACATGATCTCCTGTGGCTTCTTCTCCCACATTTGTGTATTTTCTAACTTCAATTGAACCTTTTGTTCCTGTTATAAAGGTCCTACCATCTCCCCAACTTGAAAGTCCTTTTGGTGAAAACCAGTGAACTTTATAGAAGAATGTTGCGCCATTATCTCCTACTAGTGTTGCATCACCATAGTCTTCTAATTCTGGAACATCAGGATTTGCGTAGTTTCCTACCTTAGATGAAATAACCTTTGCATTTTCATTTCCTGTATAATAAAGGAATTGCTCTATCTGATGACTCCCTATATCTGTAAGAATTCCTCCATATTGTTCTTTTTTAAAGAACCAGTCTGGACGAGATTCTTTGTTTAAACTATGTGGTCCAAAACCTGTAACTTGAACTACCTTTCCTATCTTTCCTTCTTTTATAAGTTCTCCTGCAAAGATTGCTCCTTCTACGTGTAGTCTTTCAGAAAAGTAAACAAAATACCTTCTACCTGTTTCTTTTTGGACCTTTCTTGTTTCTTCTAATTGCTCTAGTGTTGTAAAGCCTGTCTTATCTGTAAAATAGTCTTTTCCTGCTTTCATAACCTTATTTCCAAGCTCAGACCTAAGGTTTGGTATAGCTGCAGCTGCAACCATTTTTATAGAAGAATCTTCAAGGATTTCTTCTAGGCTTTCCGCTCTTTTTACTTCTGGAAATTTTTCTAAGTACTCTTCTATCTTTTTAGGATCTCTATCATATACGTAAACTATGTTGGCACCAGCTTCCTTTAGACCATTGGACATACCATAGATATGTCCATGGTCAAGGGCTGCTATTGCTACAGGAAACTCACCATCTTTAACTACTTTGTTGGCCTTTCCTTTAGGTGCATAGTTCATCCCATCTTTTTTATTGATTGCCATTAGAATAAGTCCTTAAATCCATTATCCACTAACCAATCATAGGAGATTTTAAGTTCATTAAATGGATCTCTACCATAAGACATATCTTGTTCTACTAGTAGGTATCTACATCCTGATTCTATAGCTTGGTCTGCAATTTCTTTTAGTGGAAGAGAACCTTGACCTAATGGTGCAAACCTTGCCCTATTATCAAATGATTGTCTGAAAGCATTCACATCTGTTTGCATAAGTTTTAGATCATCTTCAGTAAGTGGCATTACTTCATAGTCTTTAAGATGAACGAGTTCTACCTTTCCAGAATATTTTTTGAGGATATTTACAGGATTTTCTCCTCCCTTTTGTACCCAATGCACATCAAGTTCAAATCCTAATTCTGGAGCGTTTTCTGCAATTATATCTAATAAGTATTTTCCATCATATTTTACAAATTCTACATGGTGATTATGGTAGTAAAGTTTTATTCCTTCGTCTTTAAGTTTTAGGGCAAATTCATTCGCTTTTTTTGCAAATTCTATTGCTTTTTCAATGTTTGCCATCTTATCAAATGGAAGCATTCCAATTCTTAATAGGTCTGTTCCTACAGCTTTGCAATCAGCCACTATCTTATCAAAATCTGTATCAAGAGATTCTTGACCTTCAAATTGTGGCTCAACAGCAGCAGACATTGCTGCAACTTCCATGCCAAAGTCCTTGCAAGCTCTAATGATTTCATCTATATTTTCCTTGCTTGTTTCGACTTGAGATACCTCTACTGATTTGTAACCTATATCATTAAGTTTTCTAAAAGTTTCATATACTCCATCATTTTTAAAGCTATCAACAACCGTTGAAGCTTGTACTCCTATTTTAGTCATTTAATATATCCTCCTTTGTGATTTCCCTTTTTCCATTAGATGAATTAATTATAGCTTGAATAAGCTCCATAGTTTGTAGAGCGTCAGAAAGATCACAATAATCATCTGTATCATCTATAATGGCTTTGTAAAATTTATTGATTAATTTTTCATGTCCTGCACCATAGTAATCTTTAGTTTGGCTTGATTTTTCATCTTCAGCTAGCATATTAAGCTTTCTATCAAAAAGTCTATTTTCCTTGATAGTGTATTTTTCATTCTTAGAAATAACTTGAAGCTCAATTGAATCTGTGATTGAGTAAGCATTTGTTGCAATAAACAACCCATTTACCCCATCTTCGTATTTTATAAAGGCATTTGCTGTATCTTCTACTTCAATCTCAGTATTCATAAGTTTTGACATTCTTGCATTTAAACTCTTCCAATCCTTGCCTGTCACATATCCCATAAGATCTAGGGTATGAATAGCCTGATTTATGATTACTCCTGCACCTGCTTCTTTAAGTCTTCCTCTCCAAGGTTCTTCATTATAGTAGCTCATATCTCTAAACCAGGTTACAAGGCCCTTTACTGCAAAAACTTCTTCTTTATTTTTTTCTAGTAACTCTTTTAGTTTTACTACTGAATTGTTGTATCTATTTTGAAAACATATACCAAGTTTTTGCTTACCCTTATATTTTTTATAATGGTCATAAAGTTCTTTTGTTTTAGCATAGGAGATATCAACTGGCTTTTCACAAAATACGTTAAGTCCCTTATCAAGAGCATATTTAGAAACTTCTGCGTGTAGGTAGTGAGGAAGACAAATATGAACTACATCTAAATCTTCCTTATCTATCATCTCTTTATAATCAGAATAAGAAGGAGTTACATCACAATGAGTTTGCTGACATTTTTCTCTAGCCTTATCTTCTTTTATATCACATACCGCAACAAGTCTTGCGTATGGAGAATGATTAATAGAGTGTAGGTGGATCGGAGAGACTGTCCCCAATCCAATTACTCCAACTTTTAACATATGTTACCTATTTTCTTTCCTCAAATTTTCCTTCTTCTTTAATTTTTTCGTTTAATAATTCTAGATATTTGTCATCATCGAAGTCTTTAACTGATACAGGTTCGCCTAACCAGCTTGATAAATGAACTGCGTTTGCAAGCCTAACACCATTTATTCCTTCTGCACCATTTGCAAGAAGTTCTTCTCCATCAAGAATATGAGCTGCAAAGTTTCTCATAACTTCACAATGTTGTCCCCCCCATACAGAGTTTTCTTCAATAACTTCTGTATCATAAAGGTCATCAAATTTCATTTGACCTGCAAAAAGCATCTTGACATCATCAATTGTCATTCTAGCATTAAGGTCATTTTCAGTTTCTTTTAGTCTGTAGATAGTAGCTTTTTGGGAATTATCAACTACGATTTTTCCTCCATCGCATACTATTTCAAGCCTATCTGTACCAATGATTTCGTTTGTATTTGTTACAAATACACCTGTTCTACCATCATCATATTCCATAATAAAATGAACTTGGTCATCTACAACTATATTTCTTTGATATCCATAATGAACTGATGAATAAACCCTATCAGGAACTCCTGTCATCCATTGAATAAGATCTAATTGGTGTGGTGCTTGATTTACGAGTACTCCACCACCTTCTCCTCCCCAGGTAGCTCTCCATTCAGATTGCTCATAATATGCGTCTGGTCTCCACCATGTTGTGATAATCCAGTTTGTTCTTCTTATTGGTCCTAGTTCTCCAGCATCAAGGATTTTCTTTAATTTTCTATAAAGTGGGTTTGTTCTTTGATTGAAGAATAGTGCATATGCCTTATCAGACTTTTTAGCAACTTCATTAAGTTCTTTAACTTGTTTTGTATAAACACCTGCTGGTTTTTCGTTAAGTACATTTACACCATGTTCAAGTCCATAAATTGCCATTTCTGGGTGAAGATAGTGTGGCACACAAGTTACAATTCCTTCTACAAGTCCTGAATCTATCATTTCTTTGTAGTCTGTAAAAGTTTTGATGTTTGGATGAATTCCTTTTGCCTTTTCAAGTTTTTCTTCGTCAATATCACATACAGCAACTAGGTCTATGTTAGGAACCATACCTTCAGAAATGAATTTTCCATACATTGAACCTTCTGTACCATAGCCAATAATTCCGAATTTTAATTGTCTTTCTGCCATTATTTTCTCCTTACTTATTTTTTATAATAATTGTTAAATAGTTGCAAACATTTTTCTAATAACTAAAATTTTGCTGATTTTTGTTAATTTTCTCTTTTGATTCAAGCTTAGTTTAGATTTTATTTTTAATTTAGCAAAACTTTTCTTATATTTTTTTAAAGGGGGCTGTTATTTCTAACTGCCCCTTTTGTTTTATTTATCTTTGAACTCTTCCTGAAGCATCTCCACCAGCAAGTCTTTCGACTTCTTCACGAGAAACATGGTTGTAGTCTCCCTTAATTGTATGTTTAAGTGCTGATGCAGCTACTGCAAACTCTAAAGCTTCTCCTTGGCTCTTTCCATCAAGAAGACCCGTGATAAGACCTGCAGCAAAACTATCTCCACCACCAACTCTGTCTACGATTCTTAAGTCGTATTTTCTTGATTGGTAGAATTCTTCTCCATTATAGATTAAAGCTGACCAACCATTATCACTTGCAGAGTAGGATTCTCTTAGTGTTGATACTACATATTCAAATCCAAATTCTTCTTTCATTTGTTTAAAGATTTCTTTGTAAGCATTGGCATCAAGTTTACCACTTTCTACATCTAGACCTTTTGGTGTAAATCCTAATGAAAGTGATGCATCTTCTTCGTTTCCTATACATACATCTACATATTGCATAAGCTCTTTCATAACTTTTTGAGCTTCTTCTGGAGTCCATAATTTTGCTCTATAGTTTAAGTCGATTGAAACTTTTGCTCCAGCTTTTTTAGCAGCTATCATTGCAGCTTTTGTTATCTCTGCACCATTTTTAGAGATTGCTGGAGTGATTCCTGATGTGTGGAACCATTTAGCATCTTTAAATATTTCATCAAAATCAAATTCGCTTACGTCAGCTTCTGCTATTGCTGAGTTTGATCTGTCATATATTACCTTTGATGGTCTTGATGAAGCACCTGTTTCTGAATAGTAAATTCCTACCCTTTCTCCACCTCTTACTATATAGTCTGTGTTTACTCCATACCTTCTAAGTGAATTTACAGCTGCTTGTCCTATTTCATGAACTGGTAATTTTGTGACATAGTGAGCATCATATCCATAATTTGCTAAAGATACTGCAACATTTGCTTCTCCACCACCGTAGATTGCATCAAAGCTTTCTGCTTGTACAAATCTTTCATATCCTGGAGTGGATAATCTTAGCATTATTTCTCCAAGTGTTACAACTTTTTTACTCATTATTTTCTTACCTCCGCAATTTTTTCTAAATATTGTTTAGCTTTTTTAGTGATTTCTTCTCTACTTCCCTTTACAAGGTTTGAACCTGCTCCTACTGCTACAACTCCTGCATTAAACCAATCTTCTATATTATCAAGGCTTACTCCACCTGTTGGCATAATTTGGAAATGTGGATATGGTCCATGAATTGCTTTTACATATGAAGGACCTGCAAGAGAACCTGGGAATAGTTTTATAATATCTACTCCATATTCATATGCTGTTAACATTTCTGCTGGTGTTACACAGCCTGGCATATAAGGAATATTATATCTGTTACAAAGTTTTGCAACTTCCTTGTCAAATGATGGTGAAACTATGAATTTTGCACCATTCATTATTGCAAGTCTTGCTGTAGTTGGGTCAAGAACTGTACCTGCACCGATTAGAGTATCTTCTGGAAGTTCTTTTTGCAATCTTTGGAATACTTCTATAGCATTTGGAATTGTAAATGTTACTTCAAGTGTATTTATTCCACCATCTATAAGTCCTTTACAAAACTCTATTGCTTCGTCAGCAGAATTTGCTCTAATTACTGGTACTATTCCTATTTCCTTGATTTTTGAAATTGTTTCAATCTTTGACATATTTTCTCCTTTTATTTAAAATCTACTTTTATAAATTTTTTAGCATTGTTTATGCAAATGTCTTCTACAACTTGTCCTAAGAATTTTTCATCCCAAGGATATTCTCCTCTTTCTACAAATCCCCCTATAAAGTTACATAGGATTCTTCTGAAGTATTCATGTCTTGGGTAAGATAGGAAAGACCTTGAATCTGTAAGCATTCCCACAAATTTAGAAAGTACTCCAACTTGTGAGAAAATTTTCATTTGATCTATCATTCCTTCCTTGTGGTCTAAGTGCCACCAAGCTGTACCAAGTTGAACTGTTGATATCTTTTCTTCATTTGCCCTGTTAAATGAACCAGCTATGGTCATTATTGGATATTGGTCTTTTGGATTTAGTGGGAAAATTATAGTTCTTGGCATACCTTCAGCCTCTTCTATATCTGAAAGAATATTTGCAAGGTTTTCTGAGAATGCAAGGTCTGATTGACTATCTCCACCAACATCTGCCCCAAGAGCCTCGAACATCTTCTTAGAATTGTTTCTTATAACTCCAACGTGAATTTCCATAGCCCAGTCAAGTTTTTTATACTCTCCTGCTAAGAATAATAAAATTTCTGTCTTAAACTTCTCTTCTTCTTCTTTGCTTACTTCCACTCCTGAGATTTTTCTTCTTACTATCTCATTTACTTCATCTTCATTAGCTCTTCTATAAGGGATATATTGGAAAGCTTGGTCACTTGCCTTACATCCATTTTCATTAAAGAATTTAATTCTTTGGATTAAGGCTTTTTTTAGACTTGTAAAGTCAGTGATTTTTATTCCACTTACATCTGAAAGATTATTAAGATAGGAGTTAAAGCTATCTTTTTCTATATAGATTGCATTATCTGGCCTAAATGCTGGTTTAACAACAAATCCTAAATCTTCTTTTTCAAGTTTTTTATGATACTCTAGTGTATCTGTTGGGTCATTTGTTGTGCAGACTGCAGCAACATTGCTCATCTTGATAAGTCCTTGTGGTCTATATTCATCTTTAGCCAAAAGCTCATTACACTTATCATAAACTTCTTTTGCATTTTCTTTGTTTAGTGGATAGTCTATACCAAAGTAATTTTTAAGTTCTAGGTGAGTCCAGTGATAAATTGGATTTCCTATTAAATATGGCATTATTTCTGCATATTTTTCGAACTTTTCAAAGTCATCTGCATCACCTGTGATATATTTTTCTTCTACACCACACGCTCTCATAACTCTCCACTTATAGTGATCTCCACCAAGCCAAGCTTTGGTTATTGATGGAATATTTTCATTTTCATAGATTTCTTTTGCTTCTAGGTGACAATGAAAGTCAAAGATTGGAACATCTTTAGCATAGTTATGGTAAAGAGTTTTGGCATATTCATTATCAAGCATAAAATCATCTGTCATAAATTTGTTCATTTCGTCTCCTTTTCTAAATTAAGCCTGCCGCTTGTGGAAGGCCAAGTGATAAGAATGGAATATAGGTTACAAGTATGAGACCTATAAGTATTCCTACATAGAACTTAATCATGTATGGCATAACTTCTGCAAGGGTTGTATCTCCCACCTTTATTGCTACGAATAGAGTGTTTCCTACTGGAGGAGTAATATTTCCTATACATAGGTTATATACAAGGATTAGTCCAAAGTGTACTGGGTGCATTCCAAACTCTGTTACTATCGGTAAAAATAGTGGAGTAAAGATTAAGATTGCTGGTGTTACATCCATAAATGTTCCTGCTATAAGTAGAATTACATTTATGATTAAAAGGATTATATATTTGTTGTCTGTTATTGAAAGTAGGGCATTTCCAATCATTTGTGGAATTCCTGTAAATGCCATTACCCAAGAAAGTATATTTGATACTCCTATAAGAAATACTACAATACCACTCATTTTTGCAGACTCTACTAAGATATTCCATACCTTTTTAAGATTTAGATTTTTGTAAATAAAACCAAGGATTAATGAATAAAGCACTGATACAGCAGAGCCTTCTGTAGCTGTAAATACTCCTGCTACAATACCTCCTATAACTACTACTATTAGTCCAAGTGAAGGAATAGCATCTATTGTTGCATGTCCTAAATTCTTCCATGAAAACTTACCTTCTGTTGATGTATAGCCTTTTTTCTTAGCTATAGCTACTGCAACTATAATACATGCTATAGTCCAGATTATTCCTGGAACATAACCACCTAAGAAAAGTGCTGCTACACTTGTACCACCTGATACTAATGAATATGTTATTAGGGCATTTGATGGAGGTATTAAAAGTCCTGATGGGGCACTTGCTCCATTTGCACTTGATGCTACTGCCTTATCATAGCCTTGTTTTTCTTCTCCATCTTTTACCATTGATCCTACTGCCGCAGCTGCTGCAGAAGCCGAACCTGAGATTGCTCCAAATAGAGCATTTGCTCCTACATTTGTAACCATCAAAGCTCCTGGTAGTTTTCCAAGAATTGCCATTACAAAGTTTACTAGCCTTTTTGCAATACCTCCCTCATTCATGAGGTTTCCTGCAAGGATAAAGAATGGAATTGCTGTTAAAGTGAAAGAACTCATCCCTACGAATGTTCTTTGGGCTGCTGTTACTACTGATATATTTAAAGGTACTGTTAAAAGTATTCCTGAAATTGCTGCTATACCTATTGAAAATGATATTGGAACTCCAAGGATTAATAATATAGCGAGTACCACAAGTATTATCGCTAGTGCTTGTCCTGCCATTATTTATCACCTCCTAGGTATTTTTCTGTTTCGCTATCTAAGGCACTTTCTGTCGAAGATTCCTCAACTGAAGATTTTTGTGTAAATACAATCTTTCCATCAACTATATCTTTTATATTAAGTATTGCATAAATCATATTAATTACACCTGTAACAAATATAGGTATATAAAAGATTCCTATTGGCACTGATAAGGAAGATGTCATTTGTCCCATAGCAAGTTTTGTTATGGAATATCCACCATAAACAAGGATTATAGCTGAGAATAAAAAGATTATAACTTCCGCAAATATCCCTACTATTTTTTGTGTATGTGGACTTCTCCTGTCCATAACTACTGGTATGTTCATATGACCTCTCTCACCTACTACAAGACTTGCTCCAAAAAGTGTGGACCAAGCGAAAAGATAGGCTGTAAGCTCTTCTGTCCATGTAGCAGAATTGTTAAGTATATATCTTGTAAATACTTGCCAAAGCACTAACACTAGCATCACAGCAAGGGTTATAGCCGATAAAATTCTCATTACATTATCTAGAAATTTTCTCATTTATTGTCCTCCTTTGCTGGATACTTTTCATTGTATTCTTTGATTTTTTCGTAATATGGTTTTAATTTTTCATTTCGTGATATTACTTCTTCTTTAAGTGGCTCAACAGCATCAGAAAAAGGCTTTTGATCAGGATAGATAAATTCTACTCCCATTTCAGCTGCTTTTTGTTTTGCATTTTCTACTGCACTCTTCCACTCTTTTCTTTGGGCCTTTGATAAAACCTCAAATCCTTCTTCAAATACTTTTCTATCTTCCTTTGGCATATTTTCAAGCCAGTCATAATTTGCTATAACTATATCTGGTACCATTTGGTGCATATCATAAGAATAGTATTTACAAATTTCACCATGACCATTATCTGTAAGGGACATCTCATTGTTTTCTGCCCCATCTATAATTCCTGATTGAAGGGCAGTGTATACTTCACCAAATCCCATAGGAGAAGCACTTGCTCCAAACATATCCATCATTTTAACGTTTGTAGGTGATTGCTGAACTCTTATTTTAAGTCCTTTTAGATCTTCAGGTTTTTCAATCCTAGTATTTTTTGTATAAAACGACCTACTTCCAGCATCAAGCCAAGTTACTCCAACAAATCCACCCTCTTTTGTAGATGAAAAAATTGGATCTGTTATAGACTTATCATCCATTACCTTATGATAAGACTCTTCTGATGCAAATAAGTATGGTAGGTTAAATATTTCATATACGTCATCAAATGTTTCTAGTATTGCATTACTTGCAACACAAATATCAATAGCTCCTGTTTGAGTTAATTGAACCATATCAGTTTGGCTACCGAGTAATTCAGAGGGAAAAACTTGGATATCATATTTATCTCCAAGCTTTCCTTCTACATACTTTTCAAATTCCAAAAGTCCAAGATGGGTTGGATGCTTTTGAGATTGATTGTGTCCTACTCTTACAATTATTTTTGATTCTTTTTCATTTGATGAACATGATGCTAATATTAATACCATTAGTAGGCTTAAAATAATTGTTTTTAGCTTCTTGTTCATTATGTCCCTCTTTTATCTTTCTATTTTCTTTTATTATTTTTATCTATTGCTTCCCATAAACCATTGATATAAGCAACTCCTAGTGCCCTATCATAAAGTCCATAACCTGCTCTTCCTTCTTCTCCCCAAATCATTCTTCCATGGTCTGGACGAAGATAGCCATCAAAACCTGCATCGTATAAGGCTTTCATTATCTCATACATATCAAGACTTCCTGCACTTGAAAGGTGAGCAGATTCATAAAATTGCTTATCTCCTGTAAACTTGATATTTCTTACGTGCATTGCACCAATCTTGCCTCTTTTTGCAAAGTCATAGATTATTTCAGGCACGTTGTTTTCTTTTCTTGATCCAAGAGATCCTGTACATATACAAAGTGTATTAGATGGACTATCTACAAGATTTACAATCTTTTCTAAATCTTCTGGTGTAGATGTGATTCTTGGAATATTAAAGATTGGCCAAGCTGGATCATCTGGGTGAACTGCCATCTTGATTCCTACTTCTTCACAAACAGGTATAATTGCTTCAAGGAAGTATTTGTAATTTTCTCTTAATTTATCTTCGTCTATGTCTTCATAAACCTTAAGAGTATCTTCAAGTTGAGATAATCTCTCAGGTTCCCAACCTGGAAGTTCAAAGTTTCCTGCTCCATCGAGGATTTCATCTACCATATCACGTGGTGAAAGTCCTTCTACCTTATCTTGATCAAAGGCTAGAGTGTTTGATCCGTCTGGCAATTCTTTCTTAAGGTCTGTTTTAACCCAGTCAAACACTGGCATGAAGTTATATATTACAGTTTTAACTCCGCAAGCTGCAACATTTCTTAGAGATTGCTTATAATTTTCTATATATTTATCTCTAGTTGGAAGTCCCATTTTTATGTCTTCGTGAACATTGATTGATTCAATAATTTCACATTCAAGACCAACTGCATGGCATTTGTCTACATATTCTTGGAATACGTCCTTTTCCCAAACTTCTCCTGCTTCCCACTCATTCATCATTACCATAACTCCAGTAACGCCTGGAATTTGAGCAACATATTCTAGTGATATAGGGTCGTCATTTCCATAGTGCCTAAATGTCATCTTCATAAGCTTTTACCTCTATTCTTATAAGTATTTTTTAAGGGTTTCTCTTACTGAACCTGGTTTTTCAGAAAGTTCTTTAAAGTATTCTTTTACCTTGTCAGCTAATCCTACCTCTTCAAGATTAAGTCCAAATATTCTTTCATTTCTTAAAAGATTATCAAGTCCCTCTGTTTCCTTGAATTCACCAAGTTTTATTCCTTCTAGGTCCTTTTGTAGTTCATCCATCAAAGGATCTGATGAAAGCTCAAACTTTTCTCCATCATCATTTACACCTAATAGATATCTTAACCATCCTGCTAAAGCTAGTGGTATATATTTTAAATCTTTAGGGTCTTTTCCTTCTTCATTTACATAAGATTTTATTGTTTCCCCAAATCTTATAGCTACTTTTTGTGAAGTATCTGTTGCTATTCTTTGTGGTGTATCTGGTATAAATCTGTTAGGAAATCTTACATTTATAACTTCATCTATAAATTCTTTAGGATCTAAGATTCCTGGATTTACAACTACTGGAAGAGCTTCATCATAGCCGATTTTTTTAATAAGACTTACAAGTTCTTCATCTTTCATCTCAGCTGAGATTGATTCATATCCTAGAACACATCCATATGTTGCAAGAACTGTATGAAGTGGGTTAAGACATGTTGTAACCTTCATTGTTTCAACCTTATTTACAGTTTCTCTATCAGCAAGATATACTCCTACCTTTGAAAAGTCAGGTCTACCATTTTTGAAGTCATCTTCCATAACTAGATATTCTGCTTCTTCACTGTTTACAAATGGTGCAATATAGGTATTTTTGCCTGTAACAACTGTATCCATCTCAGAAAAACCTAAACCTTCTACATATTCTTGAACTTCCTTTGCAGGTCTTGGGGTAATTTTATCAATCATTGTCCAAGGATAGGATACTTTTTCATTAAGGTATGTTATAAATTCATCTGAAACCTTACCATCTTCATTCCATTTATTAGCTATAAGCATTACAGAATCTTTTACCTTATCTCCATTTTTCGAACAATTATCAAGACTTAAAAGAGTAAGTTCTTTTGCATTTTTCTTAAATCTCTTGTACAAAAGATTTGTTAAAATACTCATAAGGTGTTTTGCATCTTCTGGATTATTTTCAAGATCAGCTTTTACTACGTCCATTAACTCTCCGTTTGGAGCATATAGGTTATAGCCTTTTTCTGTTATAGTAAAACTTGCAATTTGAAGATTATCATTTAAGAAGATCTCTTCAATCCTATCTTTATCTTTAAGAGTTAGGCTTTCTACAAGGTTTGCAATTAAATTTGTATCAAACTTTCCATCTTTATGAAGAGTAACTGATAAGGCAAGATTATCATGTGGTTTGTAAATTTTTTCAATAATTTCTTCATCAAATGTTTCTACTACAGAAATTCCTCTGTCAAACTCCCCAGCATTTATCATATCTTGCCCAATTCTTGCAATGTATCCTCTAAAGATATTGCCTGAACCAAATGCAAGCCATTTCGGATCTTTAATAGAATCATCTACTAACTTTTCTACATCAAAGCAAGGCTTTTTATCAACCTTTTCTTTGATTTTACTCAAATTTTCTAAATTTAGTTTCATACACTCTCCCTTTCTTTATTAAAATATAAAACCAAGCAACATCCAACTAGATATAATGCTATATCTCAATTTATAAAAATAGACTTAAGTGGCGATGTGAAAATTAGATTTTGGTATATTAAATATTAGAAGTTTATGTTAAATTTCTAACACCGCCACATTTTTCTTAAACTCCAACTTAACTTATTAGATTATTACCCAAATTTTATAAAAATTTACTTTTATTTTGCTTAAATCGTTTCTTTTTCTATAAATTTAGCCTTAATCATTTTTACTTTCTCGAAATCCTTACCAAGACCTATATCAATCAAAGTATCAACCGCTGTTTTTGCGAGTTTATCAATTCTTTGATCTATGCTAGATATTCTCTTGTGGGTGTAGTCTGTAAGTATTTCATTATCAAAACCACATATACCTATATCTTCAGGAATCCTTATCCCTTTTTCATAGAATTTTTTATAAAATTTAACTGCAATAAGGTCTACCTCAAATTGAATTACATCTACACCTTCTCTTTTGATATATGCAATAATGTCATCTATCTCCTCATCAATATCCTTGACTAAAATTTCCAAAAAATCATTTTCCGGAAAGTATGTCTTAAGCCCTTTTATAAAACCTGCTTGCTTAGTAATAGATGCACGAGTTAAAAAACCTAAGTCTCTTGATATAAGTAGAGGCTTTTTATATCCCTTTTTCTTAAAAAAGGCAAGTGATTGTTCCATTGCATCTACCTCATCACAACATACATAAGAAAGCTTATCTCCCTTAATATCACTTTTTACATTTATCATGACAATAGGGATATCCTTGCTTAGTCTAGAAAGAACATTTAGAAAGTCAAGTTCAGCATAGGTTGAACCTACGGTTATAATTCCATCAACCTTCTTTTCTCTTAGAACTTTAAGGTAATCAAGCTTTTCATCATCATAGTCTGAAGTATTGCAAAGAATAGAAACGACTTCATGTTTTTTAAGATTTCTTTCAATTTCATAGGCTGATTGGTTATCAAAATAATTTCTTATATTACCAACCATAACGCCGATGTAGTTAGTCCTACTTGAAGCAAGAGCCCTTGCTACATCATTGGGTACATAATTTAAATCTTTGATTGCCTTTTCTACCTTTTTTCGAGTTTTATCGGATACTTTTCCAGTATTATTAATAACTCTCGATACAGTAGCAACCGATACATTTGCATAATCTGCTACATCATATATGTTCATAACTACTCCTGTTAAGCACAATCTTTTGATAATATTTTTACCAATTATATGAAAATGCTTTTTTTCTATAAATATATATCAATCTGTAACCGCTTACATTTTTATGATATCAGCTATTCACTTTTATTTCAAGAGCAATCTAAGAATTTATTAAATTAATATAATTATTGATAGAAAATTACAAGTATTGCTGTAACCGCTTACATTTTCTTGTTTTTATATAAGGCCTAGGCCTTACTATTTTAATCTTCGTAAAAAGATTACTTGTTATTTAATTTCTATCCTAAAATAGGATATCATAATTTTTTATAAAATACAAGGATAAACTATTTTTGTCAAAGTAAAACTCAAAGCCTTAAATTTAAAGCTTTGAGTCTTATTTTATCATTTATTTGTAAGAATTTTATATATTTTTATATTTATTTAAATAATTAATATAAAATTCTCTCTTATTTACATAAATAAGTTAATTTTTTAATGCAGAAAAACTTTTTCAAAATTCTTAGAAAATATTTTTTCATAAATGTCTTTATTTATATCTCCATCATCAAGCAATTTCTTGAGATAATCTGCCAAAGGAAAATATTGATCTTTATTATATATATCCGTACCAAATATTAATCTATCTTGGAATTCTTTTAAAAAATCTATTCCCATGCTTTTATTTCTCATTATTGCATTTCCAGCAGAATTTGCTGACAGATCACAATAAAGATTTGAATTTTCTCTTAAAAGATCAAAGAGTCTTCCTTCTTCATTTACTATATCTTTTGGATATGAGTTTCTTTCCTCAGGACTAACATCACTATTTTTATTATACATTTCGTACCAGAATGGTTGAGAATGTCCTATTATGATTAAATCTTTATATTTTTTAAGTGATTTCTCAAGCTCTGGTAAAAGAGCTTTATCATAAATTCCATAAGAATTTCCCATTTGATGAGCCATATGAAATAAAATCGGCATCTTATTTGCCTCAGCCACTTTAAAAAGCTTTTGAATATCGAAAGATTCTATTTCTTGATTTTCTACTAGTTCTCCTATACCTATGGCACCTTTTTCTTTTTCTTCTTTAATCCTTTTATCTAAATCAGTTTCATTTAAACAAAGATTAAAGGTAGCCATATACATGAATCGATTAGGGTATTTCTTGATAATTTCTAAGACTTCTTCATTTGAGCCTTCGCCTTTCAATGAAGTAGTCATTATTACTGATACATCTATGTCCCTCTTATCCATTGACTTTATCATTTCTTCACTTGTTATTAGGTCTTGGCCATTTATCTTTCTACCTTTTATAGGAGATAAATGAACATGATCATCATACTTAATCATTACTTTCTCTTTTCGCAAGTTCATGTGATATTTTTTCACTATCTTTTGCAGTCAAATTGAACACTAGTTTAATTCCTATAAGTTCAACTATACAAGCTATAAAAGGTATGGCAGTTCCTAAAGATCTTACCGCAGTTACAACTTCATGTGATTGTGCATCTGCTCCTGATACAAATCCTATGGCTGCAAGAATTGCAGTTGCACCTGCAGACACTATGGTCGTACCAATTTTTCTTGAAAATGTATAAGTTGAGTAAAGGGTTCCATCATTTCTAGAATTAAATTTATACTCATGATAGTCTATAGCATCCCCAACAAAGGCCCAAACATAAAGTATAAAGAATGATTGACCAATATTTCCTATAGAATAAAGCAAAGCATAAAATCCTACACTTTTAATAGGTACAAAGAAAAGAAAAGCTGAAACAATTAAGTTAAATACTAAAGCTATTGAGAGTACATTTCTTTTTCCATATTTTTGACCTAATTTTGGTCCTATAAAGAATAAGGCTACAGTAATAGGAATTTGTAAAAATGTAGCAATTGTTTGCATCTTTGGAGCTTGATAAAATTCCTTATAAACGAATCCTCCAAACTGAGAGTTTCCTGTTATATAGATTAAAGAACCTATAGAAGCAAGCATTATTCCTAGAAGAGGTCTATTTTTTAGTGCTTCTTTTAATGTTTTGGTAAATGAATATCCTTCCTTTTTTTCATTGTCATAATTAGGTGATGAATATCTCTCAATTGTCAATTTATTTAATAATGTATATGAAATTAAACATCCTAGTGCTGCTATAATAGCCATTATCATGTAACCTTGTGGATTAGGATTATTTTGTTTATCCCAAATTAATAATGGTACAAGACCTAAAAATCCGAATCCTATTGCTGTACCACCTATTGCTCTAGATGCTGAGAGTTTTGATCTTTCTTCAGTTTTTTTTGTAACTACATTTGCCATAGCTCCAAAAGGCATTGATGTTCCTGTATAACTCATTCCATAAAGAATATAGAAAAAAGCTACCCAAATATGTTTAAAACTTTCTGATACTCCCCAAGAATTTATATTCATAAAACCAAAGAATATTGAGGCTGCAAGTGGCCACATAAATAACTTAATCCATGGTTTAAACTTATCTCCACTTTTACCAAGCCTCCATCTATCAGGAAATGATCCAATAATAGGGTCATTGATAGCATCGAATAATCTTGCCACTAGAAACAGTGTTGACATAAATTTAGGATCAATATTTAAAACATAGGTTGCAAATATTAAATAAAAAGCATCGAAAGTTAAGTTTACAAAACTTCCTGCCATATCTCCAAATATATAACCTAGCTGGTCTTTGACACCAAAAGGTCTATGATTTTGTTTATTTTTGTTTTTTTCCATTTTTTACCTCTAAAATTCTATCTCTCTCGCTCTATTAATAGCTCTATTTCCATCTTCTTTTGTTAACAATCCAGTCTTAATTTGGTTTTCTACACAAGATTTAAATTTATCTAAGTAGTTTTCTTTCGTTTCATAAATCTCTTTTAGTTTCTCTTTACTAAAATATTCCATTTGACCATTTGTTTCTCCAACACCAACACTCGCCTTATAATAAGCTACAGGAACTTCTATAAAAGGTGACCTTATTCCACCTAAAGCATGACCAAACTCATCTCTTTTAAATCCATTCTTATCACGTTTAAGGTCTTCGACTATAGGCGGAGTCTTTTTTTCGCTTGCCCATTCATGCATCCTATCAAATAAAGCATTTACATGATATTCAACAGGTATATTATTTAAAGTAAAATCATATTCCCCATCTAACTTTCTTCTTGGATTTTTTGTTTTTTCAATTTCACTATTTTCTGGAACAAGTGGACTTGCTGCATCTGTGTGAGCTGCTGAGCTTATTTCATAATATCTTCTTAAATTATTAGGATCATCAGAATTAGAACTTTTAGCTAGTCCTGTATCATCCATAACAAGAAAAAGATTGTAATCACATTCAGTATTTACAGTTATAACTGGAACATCGATCTTATCTTCTTTGTTTGCTCTTACAGACATCATCTTATCATTGGGGATTTGTCTTAAAGCACGAGTTAGACCACCAGAAGCTAATGAGAAATACCCATCATATAAGTTTTTTATATTATTTTCCTTATAAAAATTATGCATGTAATTTATATAAGTATTTATATATATACCAGATTGAGATTGACCTGAAAGATAAATATATTCTGGCTTATGTCCTAAAAATCCATCTAAATTCTCTTTACAAATAAGGCCTACATCTCTAATAATGTCCCAAACCAGACCTTCTTCGCACCCCTCTATTTGATCTATATCAGGATTGTTAACTGAAGGCATATTCACAACTTCGCCATTTGACCAATTTAAGCTTTTATATCTATCAAAATCAAAATTTTTTAAACTTTGAACATTTATAGGTTTTGTTGTTATGCCAACATATGTATGCTTATTTTCCAACACATTTTGGTAGTATCTTCTCCATAAATCTTCAATATCATAACCATTTGAGGCATTCATTATATCCACGTAGCATCTGTTTGAAAAATCTTTTTTTGGTCTTCTAACAATAATTCTTGTTCTATAAGCTAAGTCCTTTTTGTAGACTACAACTTTACCATCTACCAAGTCATATACATTTGCAGTATTTTCAATAAAATATTCTTCCTCTACAAATCCATACTTTTCTAAATCAAGTGGTTTTCTAACAAACTTATTTGCTGAAAACATATGACTTTTATCATTTGATTCAATAGGTCCTATTATTTTCATATTCTCTCCAATCTTGAAAATATTTTTATTTGTTACAAGTTTACGGTGACGATTTGTTTTTAATAATAAAAAATAATAAAAATTTAAAATTATAAACAATCTAAGCGTTAGTAATCGATTACGTTTTTCAAAAAAATATATCAGACCAATGGTCTTTAATTTTAAATATCAATTTATAATCGTCTATGTATTAACTTTCTTCTTGCAAGTAATATATCACATCCTTTCATAAAATAAAATATTTTTTGTTGAGTTTTTGGCAAAAGCTTACAATTAAAAGCTTTTGCCAAGTATTTTCAAATTTAGCTTTAAGGAATTTTATGAATATTTCCATTATTTTACTCTTATTTTTAAATTACCAAGCAAAAAAAGTCTACCACTCTATTCTTCCAGAGTGTTTTCCTCTTACAAAGTCTTCAACTTCTTCTCTTTCAGATAAATTATAATCACCTTTTATGGTATGCTTCAAGGCAGATGCTCTTATAGCAAATTCTACTGCATCATTTTTATCTTTACCATCTAAAAGCGAACATAAAAGACCTGCCGTATAGGAATCGCCCCCACCTATTCTTTCTTCAACTCTTACATCAATTTCATCTGTGAAGTGGGCATCTCGACCATTATAAATGCCTGCAGAAAGCCTATTATCAGTTGCTGAAAAGCTCTTTCTAATTGTTGAAGTTATGTACTTTATACCTGTTCTTTGGTAGGTTTCTTCAAACATTTTTTCAAGAGACTTTTCATTGAACACGCCCTTAAACGATGGATGGATTTCAGGAATTACTCCTATGCATAAGTCTATATATGGACTAACTTCCTCATAAAACTTAACAGCCTCATCTAGTGGCCAAAGTGTGGACCTATAGTTAAGATCAAAGGATACAAATACTCCCGCCTCTTTTGCCTTTTTTAAAGCTATTTTTGTTAGCTCCTTACAAGATTTTGAAAGTGCTGGAGTTATACCTGATATGTGAAAGATAGATGCATTTTTAAATATTTCATCAAAATCAAAATCATCGATACTTGCTTCAGCTATTGATGAATTTAGCCTATCATAGATTACATATGATGATCTTACTCCTGAGCCTTCTTCAGAATAATAAAGACCTAGCCTTTCTCCTCCAAATTTAAGGAAATCAGTATTTACACCATTTTCATCTAAAACATCCTTACATGCAAGACCTATTTCATTATCTGGAATCTTTGAAACAAACAAGGATTCATGCCCTAGATTTGCAAGAGAAATAGCAACATTGGCTTCC
Organism: Anaerococcus faecalis; assembly: GCF_013371425.1. NCBI lineage: Bacteria > Bacillati > Bacillota > Tissierellia > Tissierellales > Peptoniphilaceae > Anaerococcus > Anaerococcus faecalis. The sequence continues at coordinate 5,313 of NZ_JABVBA010000014.1, read as the reverse complement.
CCTCCACCAAAGATTGCACGAAAAGAATCAGCTTGAACCAATCTTTTATAATGTCTTGGTGTCAGTCTAAGAAGCATCTCACCCATAGTAACAACCTTTTTCATAAAACCCCTCCTTCTCTTTTAATATAATAATATATTAAATTTAAAGAATATACAAGCTATTAAATAAGGTGGCAAGAAATAAAAAAAGCTTGCATATAGTTAAATATGCAAACTTCTTATCTAAGACTCGAATGAAAGAACCGAGCAAAGAAGAGACCCAGGACCTAAGTGAACTCCAAATACTGGTGGAATTGTGAATTCTTTAAATATTTTGGCCTTTTCTATCTCTTCTCTCAATTCTTTTTTTAAATCCTTTATCTCCTTTTGACTTTCTCCTCCTGCTATAGCGAGAATATAGTCTTTTTCTTCCTTTGCCATATCTTTTATAAGCTTTACAAATTCTTTGAAAGATTTTTTCTTTCCTATTGTTTTTTTGGCAATCTTTATCTCCCCTCCATCCATTGTGAAGATAGGTGAGAAATTTACAAAACTTGCTACTTGGGCTACAGGTTTAGGAAGTCTACCTCCCTTTACAAGGTAGTCTAGAGTATCAACTCTTGCCAAGATATTTACCCTTTCTATCTCTTCCAAAACTTTTTTATAAATAGTTTCATAGTCTTCATTATTTTTTGCCTTTATAGCTGCGTTTTTTGCTACAAAATATAGGGGAATTGAAGCAATCTTGGTATTTATAATATCAATTTCTACATTTGGATTATCTATATGATCTTTGGCAAGATTCATCATATTATACATACCTGAAAGCTTTGGAGATATTGCAAAACAAAGTATCTTATTGTAACCTTCTTTAATATAGCCTTCTAATATTTCTATAAACTCTCCAACTCCTGGAATAGATGTGGTTACTTTTTTATCTGTCTTTTTAAGCTTTTTGAAAAATTCCTTTGATGTAAGATCAACCTGATCTGTAAAAGTCTCATCTCCAAAGTGGATTTTAAAGGGAATAACTCCTATATTTAATTTTTCTGCCTCATCTAAGTCTACAGAATTTCCTGAATCAACTACTATCTTTATTTTATCCATGTTTACTCTTTTCTTTTTTTCCTTTTCTATATTATCATTATTTTACCACATCTAGTATTAAATACTAGGTTTCTTTTACTTTATCCTATAAATTTTATCTATATGATGATAATAGATAAATTTAAAGGGGGTATCTCAGTATATAGATGAAGATAAAAGTTCATATCTTGTAAAAATATAGTTATAAATCACACACCTAATCCTATTAAATAATTAGATAATATCTTCGGCATAAAAGCTCTTAAAAGTTGATTTGCAGTTGAATTTTTTCATTTATTTCTATTTATAGATTATCTGGTATTATCTTATTTAAAATTATTGCCAATAAAGATGAACTTGCTATTGATGAACCTAGTATATATTGAACTATGGTTGGAAGACTTTTAATAATCTCTTCTGGCATAAGATTTAAGGCAAGTGATGTTACCAAACTTAAGATTATAATATAGGTATTTTTATTTGTAAATTCAATGTTTTTTAACATACCTATACCAGCTAAAGCAATTATACTGCTAGTTATAAGAAAAATTCCTCCTATAGCAGCTGTTGGAATAACAGTTATTAGGGCTGCAAGTTTTCCTGATAAGCCCACTAGGATTAGAATAGCTCCCACAAATTTCATTACATGTCTACTAAATATCTTACTTAAAGCTAGAACTCCAACATTAGAAGAATATCCAGTCATTGGACTTACACCTAAAAGTGATGATATAAAGTTAGATATGCCTAAACCAAGTATTCCATTATTTACCCTTTTTTCACTTAGGCTAGTATTAGTTGTTGAAGAAGTAGCTAGCCATGACCCTACCGTCTCTGTCATTATTACAAAATATAGGATTATCATGGTCAATATTGATGATGGATCAAATTTAATAGAAAAATCTACAAATGGTAGAGATGGTCTAGATATTATTGAAGCAGTTTTTATGGCATCAAAGTTATGATAACCAAAAGAAATATAGGTTAGCAATCCACAAAAAAGTGCTAACATAGCTGACCCAACTCTTAAAACTGACCCTATTTTATTGTTCTTTTCTCCTAACAGTGAAAATATAATCATAAAGACCATAGTAATTATTGCTATTATAATATTTTCTCCCATGCTAGCTTCATTTTCTATAAAAATATTAGATTTTAAGGCTAGTGGAATAAGTGATAGACCTATAGAAAATACTACACAAGCCCCAACTACAGGAGATATTAAACTTTGTAATATTCTATTAAATTGTTTGGACAATCCTAACAAAATTTGTATTATAGCTCCTACAAGACACGCTCCTACAACGTAGGACCAAGAATTATAATTTCCTCCATTAATCATATATATTCCTATAATTCCACCAACTGGAACGAAAGATGGACCATAAACAAGCGGGTATTTCATAAATAAAACAGCTTGAAGAATGGTTGTAATTCCAGAAGCCAAAAAACTCGACTGAATTAGTCTTATCTTTTGTTGATCATTAAAGGCAAGTATTGATGCTAGAATCAAAGGAACTACATAGGCATTCATTACTAAAGAATGTTCAATAGCTAGGATAATAGCCTTAGTTGTCGGTATTTTCTTTTCGATTTTTTCTTCGTTTATATCCTTAATCTGTTCTGTCATAATATCCTACTTTACTCTATTACCTTGAATCCATACTTCTTCAATATTAGTAGATTCTGCTAATAAAATAGCTTTATGAAATAAGTCTAGATTAGACTTTTCTTTATAAAAACTTGGTATATTATCATCTATCTTTATAATTTGAATATCAAAGGCATAGTCTTTTTCTAACTTTCCTACAGGAAGCTTAAGAGCTTTCCCACCGGCTAGTGTTGCAAGGTAAAAAGCATTGTTTAGGCTAAGACTAGAATCCTCTCTTCCTCTTTTCCCACTTCTTAATCTAGGATCAACCCCATCATTTAACATTCTTGATGAAATGATTGCTTGCCTTATAGCTGTATACATTGATGGGCTATATCCACCAGATATATCGGTTGCCAATCCTACATTTAAAGATTTATCAATAGCATCTTTTACTGGAAGAACCGCATTTGCAAAGTATGCATTTGAAATCGGACAAGATGCTATAGAAGAAGATCTGTCAGCTAAAAGTTTCATATCATCATCTGATAGATGACAACCATGGGCAAGTATAGTTCTATCTGTTAATAAATTAAAACTATCAAGTGCAAAACTATCATTTATTCCAAATCTTTCTTTAACATAGGAATGTTCCCAATCACTTTCACTAACATGACTTTGGATATGTATCCCTTTGTATTCTTTTGCTAATTCACCTAGTCCTTTAAGTACTTCATCTGTACATGATGGAATAAATCTTGGTGTTATTACTGGATAAACTTTTTGTTTGCAAGAATCCTTAATGGCGAGAACATCATTTATAAAATATTCTGTCTTTTTAAGGCTATCTTTAGCATTTTCATCTCTATAATAACTAGGATTACTTATCTTATCATCCATTACAACCTTTCCAACTAAAGCTCTTTGTCCAAGTCTTGCGCATATTTTAGCCAACATACTTGATGACTTCACATCAATTGTTGCAAAATACATAGCTGTTGTTGTTCCAAATTTTAGGCTTTGCTTTACAAAGTTTGTATAAACTTCACTTGCAAATTCTAAGTCCTTAAACTTACTCTCTAGGGGAAAAGTATACTTATTAAGCCAAACTTCAAGAGCTTGGTCAAGAGCACTACCTGATTGAGGCCATTGAGGTGCATGTATATGTAAGTCTATAAAACCTGGTATGATAAAATGCTTATCATCAAGAACCCTAAGTTTCCCATCCTCTACAAGTTTTTTCCTAATACTTTTATATTCAACTGAGTCTTTTTCAAAAACATCTTCTATAAATCCTTCTTCATTGACAAGAAAAATACCACTTTCAACAAATTTTACATTATCAAAGCTAGTACTATAATATGCATTAGCTTCTAGTGCAAAAGAACAATTCATAATTACCTCCCAATATATTATAAGTCTATGATATAGTGTATAGTAACTATATAGTCAAGGCTAATCATGAATTAATTGGTATTTGTATTTCTGTTATATATTTTTGGGGATTTTTTTCTAAGAAGGGATCAACGATATTTAAACAAACAAAATCTTTATTTAATTTTAGCTTATCAAATTTTCCCCTGATTTTTTTTATATAATTTGGTATTTGATTATAGGGACCCTTAAAATATGATACTAAAGATTTAGAAATTTGTATTTCTTTAAGGTAATTTCTATATTCTTCTCTTATATCTTCTTTAGAAACTAGAGCTCCAAAAATCTTATTGTAACTCTCTTTATCTTTTTTATAGGTGTAAATAACTATAGTTGGATAGTTGAAAAAAAGGTTATTGTTGTAGATGTTATCCTCATATCCCAGAGAATAATAATATCTTTTTGGTATTTCAACAATATTGAAGATATTACTTTTAGCTTCATTATTTTTTGTTTCGATAAAATCAAGCTTACTGTCAATAATAGAACTTAAGTCAATTAATCTCCTGCTTTCTTCTATTATTTCATTTCTTTTTTTATCTAAATCTTTTTTAATTAATTCCACATCATCTTCTTCAAGCATTTTTTTTATCTTTCCAATGGAAAAATCTAGATTTCTTAAAAATTTAATAAAGGAAAATTGAGAAAATTGATTATAACTATAGTATCTATATCCATTATTTATATCCACATATTCAGGCTTAAATAGTCCGACCTTGTCATAATAGATAAGAGTTTGTCTACTTACATTAAATTTCTCAGCAAATTCATTGATTGACATATATTTCATATTAACCCCTTTAATTTTAAATTATATTCCATATTCTATTAAAACAAAAAACCTAGAATTTTGTCTATTTATAATCTTAAATAAATTCCAGGTATTAATTAATAAGCTTGCAAATCCACTTATTTGAGCTTAATAAGGATTTTTAATATGAATGCAGTATAATCTTGTTTTTATTTTAAGAACTATAATCTTAGTCAAGTCCATAATATTGTGTAAAAATTACTAGTCCAATATTTACTATTTCATTCTAATATACAATTTAGAAGATATTATCCAATACTCATTGATATCAATGAGTATTGCGCCTATTAGTCTAATAGCCGATTCTTGATTTGGAAATATTCTAATCACTTTTTCACATCTTCTAACTTCTTCGTTTAGTCTTTCTAAGCAATTGGTTGATTTAAGTCTACTATTAATTACTCCATTAG
>NZ_JABVBA010000013.1:0-60965 GCF_013371425.1 Anaerococcus faecalis | reverse complement strand
TGATTAATTGTAAAATGTAATTGGGTCATTTGATACCTCCTAGTTTAGTTTTGGCTTGTTAAAAACATTGTACTAGTTTAGGTTTCAAATGACCTTTTTCTTTTTACACAATTATACGGACTCTATCAAGCTAAGTTTATTAAATTTAATAAATTAGTCTAATTTTCGGGTAAAAATATTCAAAAGGGGGCTTTATGAGTAAATTAATTGATGATAATAGAAAAAAGAAGTTTCAAAATTTTAAAAGATCAGAGCTTGCTGAAAGACTTGGTCGTGTTGCAAGAATTTGTAATGACTTTTCTATTCCAATATTAATAATCGTAGATGGATGGGAATCATCAGGCCGTGGATATGTTATAAAAGACTTGACTCGTGAATTTGCGGCCAAAAACTATGATGTTGAAGTTTTTGATAAGGATGAGCGTGAGGATAATTTATATCCTTTTATAAGAAAATTTTGGATAAATACGCCTAAGAAGGGTCATATTAAGATATTTGATAGGTCTTTTTATTATAAGTTATTTGAGAAAAAGAATTTTGATGGGAAAAAGCTAAAAAAAAGAATCGATTCTATAAAGTCTATAGAAAAAGCTCTTTATGATGACCAAACTATTATCCTTAAATTTTTCTTAAATGTTGATAAAGAGGAGCAAAAGAAAAGAATTGAGAAATTAGAAGATTCTGTGAAGGAAGATTTTTACCTAGATGGTCTTGATTGGGATCAACAAGAAAATTACAAAGAATATGAAAAACACTTTTCAAAAATGCTTGAGATGACAGATCTTTCTTACTCTCCCTGGGATATTATAGATGCAAATGACAAAAAGTCCGCCAGTAAGGAAGTCTTAGGACTTGCCATAGACAAAATTACCCAAGGAATTGAGAGGGTTATAAGACAAAGGGAAGAAAATGAGAATGTTGAGCGTGATTATAGGCTAAGAAGTAATATTTTGCAAGCTATTGACCTATCAAAGGCAATTTCTGACGAGGATTATGAAGAGAAAAAAAATAAACTTCAAAAAGAGGTTGCTGAAATTATGTATAAATACTATGAAAAGGGAATAAGTCAAGTTATTGTATTTGAAGGGGTTGATGCGGCAGGAAAAGACGGGGCGATTGAAAGGCTTATAAAAGAAGTCGATCCAAGACTTTTTGAAGTCCATGGTATATCAGCTCCATCAAAAGAGGAACTTGATCATAACTATTTATGGCGTTTTTACAAAAAACTTCCTAAGGATGGATATGTAGGAATATTTTCAAGATCATGGTATGGAAGGGTTATGGTTGAAAGGGTAGAGGGCTTTGCCAAGGTAAATGAATGGGATAGAGCCTATGATGAAATACTTGATATGGAAAAACAAATCTATGATCATGGTTCTCTGATTTTGAAATTTTTTGTAATGATTGATAAGGATGAACAATTAAAAAGATTTAAAGATCGACAAAGAGAGCCAGATAAACAATATAAGATTACAGATGAAGATTGGAGAAATAGAAAAAAGTGGGATCAATATATAGAATCTATGAATGAGATGCTGGAAAGGACAAATGTAGACTATGCACCATGGATTATTGTTGAGGGAAACCAAAAAAAATATGCAAGAATCAAGGTTATGCAAGAGTATATAAAGCATGCAAAAGAGCATTTAAAAAAATTGGATAAGTAAAAATAAGCTCCAAACTAATGTTAGCTTGGAGCTTATCTTATTAGGAAATCTACTATATAATGCTTTTTTACAGAATCTTTTAATCAAATTTATCCACTATTTGTCTAAAAATAAGTAGAATTTATTTTTAGATATCCCTATATTATCTAATAATTATTCTTAAAGTCATTTAATTATAAAAAACATATAAAAAACCTATAAAATCATGATTTTCTTACTTATACTTTTACATTTTCCAATAAAAATTTACCCATGTAACATAGGTTACCGATTAAAAATTTCATCTCTTGTATGATAGGTATGTAAATTAAAAAAAAGAAAGGATTTTTGATTATGTTTTGTTTTCAATGTCAAGAAACAGCTGGCAACAAAGGCTGTACTAAGGTTGGAGTTTGTGGAAAAAATGAAGATACTGCAAATAGCCAAGATTTATTAATATATGTAACAAAAGGACTTGCTGAAGTTCTTAATAATATAGAAAATGTAGATGAAAAATACTATGATTTAATTTCAAACAATATGTTTGTAACAATCACAAATGCAAACTTTGATAAGGAAGATATACTAGATAAGGTAGAAGATACTATAAAGTTAAAAGATAAGTTAATAGAAGAAAATAACTTAGTAGGATTATCAGAGGCTGCTCTTTACACAACTGACGATAGGAATGAGCTAAAAAGAAAGGCGATAGAAGTAGGTGTACTCAATATAGTAAATGAGGACGAAAGATCTCTAGTTGAGCTTATAACATACGGACTTAAAGGTATGGCAGCCTACAATCATCATGCCAATGTCCTAGGATATAGAAATAAAGAAGTTGATAGGTTTATAGCAAAAACTTTAGAAGAAAGTCTAAAAGATGATAAGGATATAAATAACCTAATAGATTTAACTATAAAAACTGGTGAACATGGTCTTATGGCGATGGAAACCCTTGACCGTGCTAATACAGAAAAGTTTGGAAATCCAGAAATAACAGAAGTTGATTTTTCTGCAGGAGATAGACCAGCAATACTTATATCAGGTCATGACTTAAATGATATGGAAATGCTACTTGAACAAACAAAGGACAGTGGAGTAGATATTTATACTCATTCTGAAATGCTTCCAGCAAACTACTATCCTAAGTTCAAGACGTATGATCACTTCCATGGAAATTATGGAAATAGTTGGTGGACTCAAAATGATGAATTCCAAAAATTTAATGGACCAATTTTAATGACAACTAATTGTATAGTTCCACTAAAAAAAGATAATGATTATCTTGATAGGCTTTATACGACAGGAAATGCAGGCTATCCAGGAGCCAAACACATTAGTGCTGATGAAAATGGATACAAAGACTTTTCTGAAATAATTAAGAAAGCTAAAGAGTGCAATGCTCCAGAAAACTTAGAAGATACAAAAATTGTAGGTGGATTTGCCCATAATCAAGTAGAAGCTTTGGCAGGCAATATAGTAGAAGAAATAAAGGCAGGAAATATTAAAAAATTTGTAGTAATGGCAGGATGTGATGGAAGATTTAAAGATAGATCTTACTATACAGAATTTGCTGAAAAACTTCCAAAAGACTATGTAATCTTGACTGCAGGTTGTGCTAAATATAGGTATAACAAATTAAATCTTGGAGATATAAATGGAATACCAAGAGTACTCGATGCAGGTCAATGTAACGATTCATACTCATTAGTTAAAACTGCACTTTTACTTAAAGATGCATTTGAACTTGATAGCGTAAATGACCTACCACTTGAATTTAATATAGCTTGGTATGAACAAAAAGCAGTTATAGTTTTACTTGCCTTGTTAAGTCTTGGAGTTAAAAATATCCACCTTGGACCAACACTTCCTGCATTTCTTTCAGAAACAGTAGTAAACTTTTTAGTAGAAAACTTCAATATTGCACCAATTACAAATGTAGAAGATGATCTCAAAATAATGACAGCTTAATAAACAATTAAGGGACTGTTGCAAATTATGAATTTCTATCATTACAAGTTACTTATAGACAATTTGAGAATATCCTTTCAGCTCATGGAGGCCAAATTGTCTTTGAGAATCTTGTAATGATAGAACGATTAATTCATTTAGCAATATCCCTTTTTTAATATAATGCCTTAATGATATGTGATATAATATATTTAAATATACATATATGGAGGCTCATAAGATGAGAAGTAAAGATGAAATAATAAAAAATATCAAAGTTGGACTAGGTAAAGAAGATTGCGATTTGGTTCTTAATAATGTTAAACTAATAAATGTTTATTCTAAAGAAATATTAGAAACCAATATTTACATAAATAATAAAAGAATAGTATCTATAGATCCAAATACAAATTTACATGCAAGAAAAGAAATCGATTGCAAGGATATGTATGCTTATCCTGGCCTTATAGACTCCCATATGCATTTTGAATCAACAATGCTCTCACCGGAAGCTTTGGCAAATCTTATAGTTCCATTTGGAGTAACTAGTGTATTTTCTGATATGATGGAGATTGCAAATGTAGCTGGTGAAAAGGGAATAGAAGAGATGTTAATTTCTTCTAAAAATCTTCCTTATCATATGTTTGTAGAAGTATCTTCATGTGTTCCAGCAGCACCAGGTCTTGAGACAACAGGAGATATAATAGATGTAGGATCTATGGATAGACTTATGCAAAAAAATGAAAGTTTGAGTATGGGCGAGATTGATCCTGCTAAAATCTTATCTATAAATGAAGACTATATCCAAATGATTTCAAATACAATTAAAAGAAGAAAAATAGTCAATGGTCATGCTATAGGAAGATTAGGTCATGATTTAAATATTTATGCATCAGCGGGAATTTTAGATGATCATGAATGTGTAACAAAAGAAGAAATGATTCAAAGGCTTAGAGTTGGAATGAGCGTATTTATAAGAGAAGGTTCATCTGAAAGAAATCTTGATACAATGATTAGGGCTATTCTTAATCATAATCTTCCTATAGAAAATTTCATGTTTTGTACTGATGATAAGCATGTTGACGATACCCTAGAAGAAGGTCATATTAACTACAACGTAAAAAGATCGATAGAACTAGGAATGGATATGATAGATGCTATAAAGATTGCAAGTGTAAATGCAGCTAAACACTTTAGAATAGAAGATGAAATAGGTTCTATATCTCCAGGAAGACTTGCAGATATAGTAATATCAAAAGACTTAAGTCAAAAATACCCTGACATGGTGTTTTATGAAGGAGATTTAGTAGCAGAAAATGGAAAGATGCTTAGAAAGATTGAAAAAAGAGAGTATCCAGCTTGGATTAAAGATACAGTAAAGCTTTTAAATCCTATAGATTTTAAGTCTTTCTCAATAAAATCTAATAGAGAAAATAAGACTATGGTAAGGGTGATTGATCTTATCAAAGATCAAATTATAAATAATATTCTAATACAAGAGCTTGATGTAAAAAAAGGAGAAATTCAAAATAATCTTGCTAGGGATATTATAAAAATTGCAGTTGTTGAAAGATATGGAAAAAATGGAAATATAGGTTTAGGTTTTGTTCGTGGGATGGGACTTAAAAAGGGAGCTTTAGCTTACTCAATGAGTCATGACAACCATAATATAGTTGTAGTAGGAGAAAATGATTATGACATGGCCAAGGCTGTAAATCATATAGAGAAGATAAACGGTGGTATAGCAATAAGCCTTGATGGTGAAATAATTGGCGAAATGAAACTTCCTATTGGTGGACTTATGAGCGAGAAAGGTGTAGAAGAAGTAGAAAGTGAAATAAGTGCTTTGAATAAGATAGCAAAAGACTTAGGCTGTGATTTGAAATCACCTTTTATGACCCTAAGTTTTATAGCTCTTCCAGTAGTGCCAAAATTAGGTTTAACTGATTTAGGTCTTGTTGATGTTTTGGCATATAAAATTATAGACTTAGAAGTTTAATATAAGAAAATGAGAATAAAATTCCTTATGAATTTTTTTTAAATAAAGATATTAGAACTAAGTTACTAGTTCTAAGTGATTTAATAAAAGCTTAATTGAATAATGATTTTTTATTTTATATTACTTTTAGATACTAGATAAAGTATAATGGCTTTGAGGTGACTTATGAAAAATATAGGAACGATGAAAGAATTAGAACAATTAAGAAAGCTTACTCTACCAAGTTGGAAAAACATTCCAAATGATGGGCTTTATAAAGAAGAGCTAATAAGTTTTGTTAAAAATATTTTAGCACCTCTTTTTATATATGGAGAAAATTTCATAACATCATCAATGATAAATAACTATGTAAAGCAAGGTCATATTAAGGAGCCTATTAAGAAAAAGTATTATAGAGATTCTATAGCCCAACTTTTAACTATTATTATATTCAAACAAGCCTTGCAAATTGATGAAATTTCAAAAGGAATCGAAATTGAGGTAAAAACTTTTACCCTAAAAGCTGTGTATGATAATTTTGTAGAAATATTCCAAGATGCAAAAGAAAAAATTTTGGCAGATTTTGACGATAGGGTAGGAATAGAATTTTCTATAGAAAATCATCATGATAAGGTCTTATATTACCTAGTTATATCACTATTTACCAAGCTTTATACAATGATAACCATAAAAAACAGACAAATTTGATGAGAAAATTATAAAAAAGTATAATAAATTAGTTGAATAGTAAGATAAATCTTTGAGTTGACCAATAGAAAATAAACGAAAATAATTTTTTACTTAAGTTATACAGTGTTTATAAGTTTTGTTCATATAATAGTAAAATAAGTTAAAATTGAGTATTAAAATATAAGTTTGAAGAAGCATAAAAGTTTCAAATCTCCTATTTATCAAAATTCGCATTTTTTTAACTATTGTATTTGAAGAGTTCTCATACTCTAGAATTTTCTATAATATAGCTAGATTTCACTTAAACTTGTTAGATATTTCTTAAAATTATATATCAAGCTATTGCTATATTATATAACAAATCTTAGATATATTTAGAAAAGAGTGCAACAAAAATAATACTTAATTTAAAGATTTTCTTTTAATAAGTTCAATAATATATTATTATGATTTGTATTAGTTAGGAAAAGTTTAAATAACTTGTTATTTATAAAATGAGATAGTTTTATTTATATTGAAGAATTAATAATATTTTTATTTTTGGTGATTTTTTGAAAAAATAGGGTATATATTAAGATGGAAAATTAAGAAAGGAAGTATACTATGTTATTAAAAGATAAGGTAGCAGTTATTACAGGTGCAGGCTCAGGGTTTGGTAAGCTTACATCAAAGCTTTTTGCAAAAGAGGGAGCTAAGATTGTGGCAGTAGATTATAATGAAGAATCTGCAAAGGAAACTGTAGAAGAAATAAAAAAAGATGGAGGAAAAGCTATCTCTGTTAAGGCAGATGTTTCAAAGGATTCTGATGTTAAAAACTTTATAGCAGAAGCAGTCAATGAATTTGGAAAGATAGATATACTTTTTAACAACGCTGGTGTATTTAAGCCAGGTAATGTTGAAGAAGTAAGCTTTGACGATTTCAAAACTTCTTTCGGTGTAAATGTTGATTCTATCTTTTTAGCATGTAAGTATGCTATGAAATATTTAAAAGAATCTAAAGGAGTTATTATAAATACTGCATCAGCTGGTGGAATCATAGGATTTCCTCAAGCAGTAGCTTATGGTGCAAGTAAGGGGGCAGTAATTTCTCTAACTCAAGCTTTAGCAGTAGATTATGCCAAAGATGGGATAAGAGTTAATGCAATATGTCCTGGTACATCAAAGACAAGCATGACAAAAGAAACTCTAGAAGATAAAGATATGTGCAATGCTTATCTTTCACCAATACCTATGGCAAGATTTGGAACTGTTGAAGATATAGCTAAAGCAGCTCTATTTTTAGCTAGTGATCAATCATCTTATATAACAGGACATGCCCTACCAGTTGATGGTGGATGGACAATGTCATAGACTTAATTTAATAAGAATTCTAAATATTTATAGTAATTTCATAATTTTGAACTAAATGCCAGAGCTAGTTTAACACTTTCTCTGGTATTTTTTACTTTTTATATCTTGTGATATGAATTATTTTACTATTTTAAAGAATAATTTGATAATATAGAGCTTGAATCATTTGAATTTAAAATAAGCCAGTTTGCTTTAAAGTGGGCAAAATATACACACTATGGTAATTCAAAAGCAAAGGCTAAAGAAAATATTAATCTTAATAAGGCTATTGACTTATGATTAGCAAATACTGGAAGTAAAAATATTAAGGAAAGTAAAGCTTTATTGGATATGGATAGCTTAAGGGTCCGCAAGAGCTTAAGTGAGGATTTAAAGACACAAATCGATAACTTGAAAAAATCTGATGGTTAAATATTTAAATTGAATATTTATTAAAATAGGATTATTTAAATTAGTAGAATTATCTTATTTATTAGGGTATTTTTATATGGACTTTTTAAGTTCAATATGATATATTATATTTATTAAATTCATGGGGAATTAGCTCAGCTGGGAGAGCGCATGGCTGGCAGCCATGAGGTCAGGGGTTCAAGTCCCCTATTCTCCACCAATTTTTATAAGATAGCTTAATTTCAATATTAATAAGCTATCTTATTTTATTTCAGTACTTTTAAGAATTTTTCCTAATAAATCTTCCACAATATAAATTCGGACTTTTTGAAATTTATGAGCTTTAAATTTTCATCTACTAATACTAAACTTAGTTTTATAAAATTATTTTTTTGATAAATAGTTTTTGTAATTAATAATGTTGAAACTAAAAAGTACTACAATTACAACTATTATTGATTAGTCTAATATAAATGTAGTTTGAAAAATTTGAACAAGTAATTATTGTAGTTCTCGCAATATTGCTTTTTATGATTAATGTTACAATATACTTAAGAAAGACTAACACTAATCTTTAATTTTCTAAATATTTAATTTATAGTAAGTTTTATATAAAATTCTTATTAGACCATTTCTTTTTTCGATGATTTTATTTTTATGGAAATAACAAAAAGATTAAAAATACTTTGTTAATGATATATTATAGAGTCTTCTATATAGTAGCGATTTTGTTTAAGTAAGAAGACTTTATATCATAGTAAAAAGCGAGTTTTTAATCTCGCTTTTTATAAATTAATAAAAATTCTATTTTTGTGTTATAAAACTAATAAAATCTCTTGGTTTCACTATCAAAATATGTGTGGAGATTTTCAGGATCATAGTTTCCCTTATCAGTTACTATCTTATCTATAAATTCCTTTCCTGTTATATCAAATGAAGGATACAGTGCTTTGACATTTTTTGCTGTTCTTCCTTCTAGGACAAGATTTGGGTCACGCATTTCTATAGTAATATCCTCTCTTGTATATTTATCATCATCTGGTATACCTGTTACATAGTAAGGAATATTAAAATGTTTAGAAAGTATAGCTATTTGGTAGGTTCCTATTTTATTAGCAACATTTCCATCTCTTGTGATTGTATCAGCTGCAGATGTAAATAAATCTATACCAATATTTTCCATAAGATATGCTATGGCATTATCTGTAACAATGGTTGTTTCAAATCCCATTTCACTACAACAAGTTGCTGTAAGTCTTGCTCCCTGATAGTATGGACGAGTTTCGGCACAGTAAAAACTTACATTTTTCTCTTCTTCTTTTAGGATTCTTAACATCATTCCTATAATTGTTTCGCCAAAACATTGAGTTAGAATCTTATCCCCATCTTTTATAAGTGAACATAGATTTTTAGCTACAATTTTCATAGTTGAATATCTTCTATTAAGAGATTTTATGGTATCATTCTTAATAGCTTCAGCTGGATTCTTTTTCTCTTTTATAGCTTTAATTCCAATATACAGACTATTTTCAGTGATTTTTCTCATCCTATTTGCTGTAGTTGGGCGAGCAGTTGCAATTTGTTCGGACGCATTTTTTAGAAACTCTATTTTATCATCATCTTCAAGATTTCTTGCCTGATAAGCTGCAAGAGCCATTCCCATTCCAGCTGCAGTATAAGGACCTGCACTTTGGGTTACCATGTCCTTTATAGCTTGGCGAACATCCATGTATGATTTACAATTAACGTATGATACTTCTTTTGGATATATTCTCCTATCTAAGATTTTGACTTCTCCTTCTTCATACCAAGCCACATGTTCATATTGGAGCATATAAGGCAAATTGTAATCGTATCTTTCCACGAGTACTCCTTTCTATTATATTTTCTTTAAGATATTTAAAATAAGTCTTTGGAACTTATCTGATGCTTTTTCAGCAACTTCTTCCACTTCACTTCCATCCATATTTTCTATCCTATCTGAACTGTAGTTTGTTGCAAGAGATAGGCATAAGACCTTTATACCACAATGGCCTGCTGTAAGTGATTCTGTTAAGGTAGACATACCAACCATGTCTGCACCTAAAAGTCTCATAGCTCTAATTTCTGCTGGTGTTTCAAAAAAAGGCCCCACTGTATAGAAGTAAACTCCTTCTTTTAAGGCAAAACCTTCTTCGATTGCTGACTTTATTGCTACTTTTCTTAATTCTTTATCATATAAGTTATCTATTGGATAAAATCTTTCCCCAAACTCATATAGATTATTTCCTCTGGTTGGACTAACAGATGCAAAGTTTAGGTGGTCTGTTATTAGACATATATCACCAGGATGAATATTGTAATTAATAGCACCAGCTGCATTTGTTAAAATTAGGGTTTTTATACCTAAAAGTTTCATAACATATACTGGTCTTGCAAGTTCACTATATTCATATCCTTCATAATAATGGAATCTTCCAGCCATACATAAGACTTTTTTTCCAGAAAGTTTTCCATATATAAACTTCCCCGGGTGACTTTTTACGGTAGATTCTAGGAAATCAGGTATATCTGTATATGGTATTTCTATCTTATCTTCCATAATATCTAATAGCTTTCCAAGACCTGTTCCTAAAACTACTGCATAAGATACTTCATCTTTTATTATTGATTTTATATAATCAGCTGATTTTTTATAAGAATCATAAGATTTTTTATTTATCATCTTTACTCCTTATTTTTACATATGGTTCTCTTAACTTAGCATAAATGGCGACTATTACACAATAGATAAACATAACTCCTATACCAAATGGACCTATAAAGTCAATATTAGAATAAAACCCACCTGCAAATACAAACAGGCAAAATATAGGTAGAACAGTCATAGCCCATCTAGGAAGTTTAAAGTAAGCCTTTTCATAAGCATCTTTATTTCTTTTTGGTAGAAACATAACAGCTATAATAGGCATCGCTGCAAATATTAGACCTATATTATTTCCTAAAACAGCAATTATTTCAAGTGTTCCACCAGTTACTATTGGAATCATTCCAAGAATATAAAATATTAGTAAAAGGAAGTGAGGGGTATTAAATTTCTTATTTCTTTTAGCTAAAATTTTAGGCAACCAACCATCTTCAACAGCAACAGCTAATCCTTTAGGAGCCCACGCAAAAACAGCATTTAAAGATGATGCAACTGCAAACATAGCACCACCTACCATAAAGAAATAGTAAATAGGTTTCGTGAATATTTCATTTGCTACATTTCCTAAAGTTTTATAAGCAACTTCTTCAATAGGAAGTACTCCAGTTGCTACAAAACCAACACATAAATATATTATTGAAACCAATACAGTTGAAATTATCATAGCTAGCGGAATATTTTTGCCGGGATTTTCAGCATCTTCACCAAATTCGTTTATGTATTCAGCACCAACAAGAGAAAATCTTACCAAGAAAATACCGGCTACAAACTCTGTAAAACCATTTGGCATAATAGTCTTCATTTGGGTATAAGGTTTGAATGTGGTGATTTTTGGAAAGCCTAATACTATAAATAGGCCAATAGAGATTACCAGCACTATAACTAGTAAATTTTGAAATTTTACTGCTGTTTTAACTCCCATTATATTTACTAAAAATACAACTGTCATCATTATACCAGCAACAATACCTACATTTATACTGGGAATTAGCTCTTTCATATACTCTGCGAAACCGATTGCATAGTTTGCTAAAACTAGTTGTCCTGCTGCAAGTAAAGCTACATAGAAGAATCCTGCCTTCTTTCCTATAAGATCTCTTACATAAGTATATTGTCCTCCATTTGCTGGTATTGCAGAACCTAGGGTTGCAAGACATATATTGGTAATAGCGACAATAATTCCTGCTACAATAAATGCTAGGGGAACACCATGTCCTGTTTTTCCAATGGCAATACCTGTTAGAATCATAACTCCTGATCCTATAATTTGCCCCACTCCTATACCTATGAGGTCAAATAAGGATATCTTTGAATTTTTCATAAAACCTCCTTTAAGTTTATTTACAATAAGTATAACAAATTAAAAACAAAAAATAAAGATATTATTGTAAAAAGTTGGAATTTTATGATGATAAAAAACTAGAAATTTTAAGATTTATAGGTTATCATATTATTATAATTGGAAAAAATTGGAATGTAGGAGCTAATATGCTTAAAGAAGAAAGACATAATAAAATTATTAAAGAACTAGATAGAAATCACTTATTAAATTTAAAAGAATTTGCAAAAAAGATAAATGTAAGTGAGGAGACTATTAGGAAAGATTTTATAGCATTAGAAAATTTAAATGTTTTAAAAAGAACTAGGGGTGGAGCAGTATCAACAGATGAAAAGTATTTTGGTATTTCAAATCTAGTAAAGAAAAATTTATGCAAGAAGGAAAAACAATATATAGGAAAGCTTGCTATAAAATATATCCATACCAAGGATACTATTTTTGTTGACAATTCTACTACTTGTATAGAGTTGGCTAAGCTAATAGTTGAGAAAAAGCTTTGTGTAAGAATCATTACCAATTCTATGGAGATAGCGAATATAGTCTGTCAATCAAATAATATAGAACTTTTTATTCTTGCAGGAAAATATAGTAAACATAGTAATTCTTTTATGGGAGCTTTGACTATGAATAACATAGAAAACTATAAGTCGGATATAGCTTTTGTAAGCTTTGCCACTATAAACCATGATTTAGGATTTGGAGATAATAATTTTGATAATTTACTTTTAAGAAGTAAGATGATTAGTCGTTCAGATAGAAGTATTGCATTGATGGACTATACCAAGTTTTCTGATGATACTGCCAAATTTTTTTGTGAAACTAAATTGGTAGATATGATTATAACTGACCAAAATATAAGTGATGATATTTTTAGAAAATTTAAGAAATCAGGTATAAGAATAATAAAGGAGTAAGTATGAATTATAGGAAAAAATTAGTAGAAGCAGGAAAAAAACTTTATAATCTAGGTCTTGTAGCAGGAACAAGTGGAAATATATCAATTAAAGAAAATGATGATAGCTATTATATTACCCCATCTGGTTTATCATATGAAAGTATGAAAGAAGAAGATATAGTTAGGATTCATAAAGATGGTTCAGCATATAAAAAAGAGCAAAAGCCATCATCAGAGTGGATGATGCATCTTGAAATATACAAAAAATATCCAAATTATGAAGCCATAGTCCATACTCATTCTACTGTAGCTACTTCATTTGCAGTTTCTAGGGTTAATATTCCCTTGATATTAATTGAAATGAAACCTTTTTTAGGTGGAGATATAAAAGTTGCTCCATTTAAGCCTGCTGGAAGTAAGGAGCTTGCTAAAGCTATTATTCCATTTCTAAAAGATAGAAACTCATGTCTTTTGGCAAACCATGGGGTTGTTTCATGTGGAAAAGATTTAGAGAGTGTCTTTTTATCAGCAGAATATGTTGAAGATGCCGCAAAAATTTATTTCAATTCAAAACTTATTGGAAATCCAAACATTATAGAATAACAATAAAGAGGAATTGCAAGTTATGACATATACCACTTTACCGTCTTATCTAGTAAAGTGGACATATGAGTTATTTGCAAATCCTCTTTTATTTTACCTAAAACGCTAAGACAAGCATTAGGATAATGTGAACTACTATAAGTGCTAGGGCTACTGGTGTTTGAATTTTCATTATTGATTTTTCATTTTCACACTCAAGTATTGCTGCTGGTACTATATTAAAGTTTGCTGCCATTGGGGTCATCAAGGTTCCACAAAAACCACAAGTCATTCCTAAAGATGCTACTATGGCTGGATCTCCGCCATTTCCTATTACAAATGGAACTGCAACACCTATTGTCATTACCGTAAAGGCTGCAAAGGCATTTCCCATAATCATAGTAAATAAAACCATTCCTATACAGTATGCTATTACACCAAATACTTTTGATTCAGCTGGCACTATTGCACTCATACCAGCTCCTATTATATCACCTACACCTGCTGTTGCAAAGATTCCACCCAATGCTCCTAAAAGTTGTGGAAGTAGGGATGATGAGCCTATTTGCATAAGCATTTTTGCTGTATCTTCACGAGTTTCTTTAAATTTTGCATGAGTAATTGCAATTGCAAGAATTATTGCTATAACTGAAGTTATTCCTAAAACTTGGGCGGCTGAAAAACCGAAGAATATTTCAGATCCATCCTTCGCTGAATCTACTACAATTTTAAAGCTTTTAAATTGAGACATAATCATTGCTATAATTCCCATAGCCAAAGCTGGGATAAAGATTTTATTTCCAGCTATTTTAGCATATTTAATCTTTTGTTCCTGACTTTGTTCTTTAAAATTACCCATTTTAACATTGTTACTTACAGTTATGATAGCAATAACCATAAGGATTGCTCCTATAAATGCACCACCATATTGAAACTTATCGATTATAAATTTACCACATGAGAATAAAAATCCTAAAAGAGTCCAGAATAAAAATGTCCCTATAGGAGCATTCTTATTAGAAAGTCCTTTAATACCTGCAAGCAAACATATTAGACCACAAATTATATAAATAAATTCATCGATAATTATTGTGTTTTGATAGATAAAATTAAACATTCTTATCCTCCTTTCTTATCTTTCTTTCAAATAAATAACATTGGATAAGAGATATGACTATCATAGCAACACCTGCGAATATTGATGCATTAGCTATGCTTGCTGCTGTTACATTATAACCTGCTTCAGCAAGTACACCTTGCATCAATAAAACACCACTTGAAACAGGGAAAATATTTTGACCAAAAAAGTTTCCATAATTTTCACTAGCACCTGCAAGTGCCTTTAATTGCTCAATTTCTTCATCTGTTAGTTTGCGATTTTTCTCTGCTGCACCTTGAGCCATTGGTAAGATTATTGGCCTTATAAATTGAATATGACCACCTAATCTAAGTGAAAGAGCCGCAGCTACAGTTCTTATAACTATATAAAGACCAATAACAGCTCCAGCTGATGCTGATTTAATTTTTTGGATAGCTTCAGCAGCTCTTTCCTTTAAGCCATATCTTTCCATAATTGCTATAAGTGGTAAACCTAACAAAAATAAAGACATGTACCTATTGTTTACAAATCCATTACCAATTAAATCAAGTACTTTTATAAGGCTCATTCCTGAGACAAGACCTGTAACAAGGCTTGAGAATAAAACGACTGCTACTACATCAAGTTTTAGGGCAAACCCTATAACTATAATAAGTATTCCTACTAATACGAAATAATTCATAATACCTCCTTTTTAAAAATTATATATTAAAAAAGATTTTTTTAAAAGACTTTCATAATTTTACTAAATGATATTTTACAATTTTGGGTAAAAATAAACTAGAAGGGGGTTTTTATGTTAAATTTTACTTACGATATACCAACAAAAGTACACTTTGGAGATGATGCTCTAGATTATATAGGGGAAGAGGCGAGGAAGTTTACAGATAAGATTCTTTTAACCTACGGTGGTGGTTCTATTAAGGATAACGGAATCTATGAGAAGGTTTTATTAGAACTTGAAGCAAGTGGAGTAAAAGTTTATGAATTATCTGGAATAAAACCAAATCCGAGAATAGACTCTGTTAGAGAGGGAATAAGAATAATAAAAGAAAAAGAGATAGGTGCAATTATTGCAGTAGGTGGAGGTTCAACTATAGATGCTTCTAAATTTATGGCTGCAGGAGCTATGGTTGACTTTGATCCATGGAAATTTATATCAGAAAATAAGCCAATGAGTCCAGCTCTACCGCTACTTACAGTCTTAACAATGGCAGCTACAGGAAGTGAGATGGACTGCGGAGGAGTCATTACAAATCTTGAAACTAATGAAAAATTATCATCAGGTCATAAAGATACAAGACCTAAGGTTTCATTCCTAGATCCTACACTTACCTATACTGTAAATAAATACCAGACAGCCTGTGGGACGGTAGATATTCTTTCTCACATTTTTGAAAATTATTTTAATGTTGATGAATCTATGTACATGCTCGATAGGATAATGGAATCTCTTATGAAAACCGTAATAAAATATGGTCCAATAGCCTTAAAGGAGCCTGAAAATTATGAGGCAAGAGCAAATCTTATGTGGGCATCAAGTTGGGCTATAAATGGCTTTGTATCAGCATCAAGTAAGTCATCTTGGACTGTTCACCCAATGGAGCATGAACTTTCAGCCTTTTATGATATAACTCACGGTCTTGGACTTGCTATACTTACACCAAGGTGGATGGAGTATGTCCTAAATGAAAAAACAGCCCATAAGTTTTATGATTTAGGAGTTAATGTTTTTGATATAGATAAAAACCTAGATAAGCTAGAAGTAGGAAAGATTGTAATCAAGAAGTTAAATAAATTTTTCTTTAAAGACCTAGAACTTGATTCAAATTTGAAAGATATAGGCATAGATGAAAGTAAGTTTGATCAAATGTCTAAAAAAGCCTGTGGTAAAAAAGGAAAGATAGAGGGATTTGTTGAACTTAGTCCAGCTGATGTAAAAGAGATTTACTCAATGTGCTTATAAAACTGGAAATTTTCATATTTATTAAAAAAATTAAAATTATTTGACATATAATAAATTTGAGGTTAAAATATGTTCTAAGTTAAAGTATTTATTAAAACCAAAAAACGAGAAAAGTAATTTAGCCAAGACTTAACAGAGAGTCCCATAAGCTGAGAAGGGATAAGATGAAGCAAAAATGAAAATGGCCTCCGATGGGCTTGTTCGATATTTAGAGCAAGACGGGATCTCCCGTTATAGAGATAGGATATGAAAGTATCTAAAGTGGCATAATATGCAAAAAAGGTGGTAACGCGGAAAAATTCGTCCTTATTGTTTCGTAAGAAATGATAAGGACTTTTTTAATGGAAACTTCCAAAGAGAAAGTCTAAGAGACATTTAAGTATCCTTACACCGTGAATGTTAATTATTTTATGAGGTTTTACTTTATGAATTTTAAAAGCTATCATAACATTACTATTTAACTTAGGCCTAAAATATAATAATTTTAAGGAGACAATATGACAATCAAAGCACCATACAAATTCGACATAGTAGGATCATTTCTAAGGCCAGAAAGACTTAAAAAGGCTAGAAAAGACTACGATAGTGGATTTATTACAGATGTTGAATTAAGAAAAATTGAAGATGAAGAAATTGAAAAATTAGTAAAAAAAGAAAAAGAAGCAGGTCTTAAATTTATAACAGATGGTGAATTTAGGAGAAGTTGGTGGCATTATGATTTTTTCTGGGGACTTAATGGAGTAGAAAAATACCAATTAGATGAAAAAGATAGAATAAAATTTCATGGTGAAACCCTTAGGCCTGATTCAGTAAGGATAGTTGGAAAAATAACAGCTAAGGGCCATCCGTTCTTAGAACATTTTAAATTCTTGCAACAATTTGAAGAAGAAGAGGTCAAAGCAAAACAAACAATTCCTGCACCAGCCCAATTTTTAAGAACAGTCTATACTCAAATAAAAGAGGGGGCTATCTATGAAAATGAAGAAGATTTTATAAAAGATGTTTCTAATGCTTATGGAGAATTTTTCCAACAAATCTATGATTTAGGTTGTAGAACAGTTCAAATAGATGATTGTACTTGGGGAGCATTAGTAGACGATGATGCTATAAAAGAATATGAAAAAGCTGGTAAAGATGTTGAAAAGTTAAAGGAAATTTACCTAAAAATAAATAACGAATCAATAGACAAGGCTCCAATAGGATTGAACGTACTTACCCATATTTGTAGAGGAAATTATAAATCAACTTTTCATTTTAAGGGTGGTTATGACAAGATAGCAGACTATTTACTAGCTGGTGAACATGTAAATGGATTTTTCCTAGAATATGATGATAAAAGATCAGGTTCCTTTGAAGCTTTAAAAAAAGTTCCAGAAGGAAAAAGTGTTGTTTTAGGTCTTGTAACAAGTAAACTTGCTAATCTTGAAAAAAAGGAAGATATAATAGATAGAATAAAAGAAGCGAGTAAATATCTTGATAAGTCTCAAATAGCAATCTCACCTCAATGTGGTTTCTCATCTACAGAAGAAGGAAATAAATTAAAAGAAGAAGATCAATGGAAAAAAATTGCTTTACTAAGAGAAATAGCTGAAGAAATTTTATAAAATAAGGGAGCTGTTGCAAATTTTGAATTTTTAACCTTGTATCATTATAAGTTACTTATATACAACTTGAGAATAGTCTACCACTTAAGGAAACCAAATTGTAGTAAAGGAGCTGGTAATGGTTTTAGAACGATTAATTCATTCTGCAACAGTTCCTTTTTAATTGCCTAAAGTGGAATTATCCTATACAATATAAAAAGGTGAAATTATGAGAGAATTTAGTAGAGAAATCAAAAAAATAGTTATAAAAGTAGGTTCGTCTTCAGTTACCCATCAAAATGGTGGGGTTAATATAGAAAGAATTGAAGAATTGGCCAAAGAAATTGTAAATTTAGAAAATAAGGGAATAAGAGTAATCCTTGTATCAAGTGGTGCAATTGCAACAGGCGCTCATAGACTTGATATAGAAAGACCGAGAGGAGATGTTTCAGCAAAACAGGCTACTGCGGCAGTAGGTCAAGTTACCCTAATGAATACTTTTCTTAAGGCCTTTGCAGAGTATGGATTTTCTATAGGTCAAATTCTTCTTACAAGAATGGTTGAAACTAATAAGATTATGCATGAAAATGCCGAAAATACCATAAATAGACTTATAGATATGGGAGTTATACCAATAGTAAATGAAAATGACACTATATCAACATTTGAAATAAATTTTGGGGACAATGATACCCTCTCGGCAGTAGTTGCAAAGCTAGTTGATGCCGACCTTCTTTTATTATTATCAGACATTGATGGACTTTATACAAATGATCCAAGAATAGATGAAGATGCAAAGCTTATAAGTGAGGTAAGTATCATAGATGAAAAACTTAGATCCATGGGAAAAGATGCCTATTCTAAAGTTGGTACAGGAGGGATGGCAACAAAGATAAATGCGGCAGCTCTTTGTATGGAAAGAGGAATTGATACAATAATAGCAAATTCAATAGATTTAAAGAACATTAGAAGAATAATTAGAGGTGAGGATATTGGAACAATCTTTAAGGGAAAAACTAATAAAAATGGGGAAGCTTTCAAAAATATCAAATAGAAAGCTTAAAAAACTTAAAACAATAGATAAAAATAAAATACTAGAAAATATAAAAACTTCTCTTGAAAAAAATAGGGGAAAAATCATAAAAGCAAATGATATAGACTATAAAAATGGAGAAGATAATAATATGGCAGATGGTCTATTGGATAGACTAA
This sequence comes from Anaerococcus faecalis, assembly GCF_013371425.1. Lineage (NCBI taxonomy): Bacteria > Bacillati > Bacillota > Tissierellia > Tissierellales > Peptoniphilaceae > Anaerococcus > Anaerococcus faecalis. Next base: position 41,599 of record NZ_JABVBA010000013.1, on the reverse strand, counting down.
AACTTGACAATGATAGGATTGATTCTATGATTTTATCAATTGATCAAATGATAGCTTTAAAAGATCCAGTAGGAAAAATGGAAGATGTAAGACGACTTGAAAATGGCTTACTTATAGGAAAGAAAAAAGTACCTATAGGAGTTTTGGCAATGATTTATGAAGCACGTCCGAATGTAACTCTCGATGCATCAATCCTTGCAATTAAATCATCAAATTCTATTATACTAAGATGTGGGAAAGAAGCCATAAACTCATCACTCGCTATAGCAGCTGCTATTAGAGAAGGAATTGATAAGGCAGGATTTGATAAAAATATAGTCCAAATAATAGATGATATAACAAGACAGTCATCAACCGAGCTTATGAGATTAAGTGGATATATAGACCTACTTATACCAAGAGGTTCCTCATCTCTTATAAATGCAGTAGTAGAAAATGCAAGTGTACCAACCCTTGAAACAGGAGTAGGAAACTGTCACCTATATGTGGATAAGTATGCAGATATTGAAAAAGCACTTAAAATTTTTGAAAATGGTAAGACTCAAAGAATAGGAGTATGTAATGCTTTAGAATCCTTGCTTATTCATAAGGAAGTTAAAGATGAATTTTATGATGGCTTAAATGAAATCATAGAAAAATATAATATAAAAGTTCATGCTTGTGATAGAACTTTAGGGAAAATAAAAAATTCCATACCAGCAAATGACGAGGACTATGGTAAAGAATACTTAGACTATGAATTTTCAGTAAAGATGGTAGATGACATAGATGAGGCTATAGACCATATTTATAAATACTCATCAGGTCACTCAGATGCAATAATTACAGAAAAAATAAATGAAGCTAATAAATTTACAGAAGAAGTAGATTCAGCCTGTGTATATATAAATGCATCAACAAGATTTACAGATGGTTCTGAATTTGGATTTGGAGCAGAAATAGGGATATCAACTCAAAGACTCCATGCAAGAGGACCTGTTGGACTTAATGAACTTACGACTTATAAGTATGTTATTTTGGGTGATGGACAAATAAGGGGATAGTTAAATTTTAAATATTATATATAGAATATTGTAAGTAATTATATATTAAAATAATTCTTTGTATCTTGGGAGATATCCCAAGGGGATTTGCTCAATTAAGATAAGCATTATAAATATTAATTTTTAATATTTTTTTGTATTACAAGTAATAATAATTTAACTTTACTTCTTTGTCTTAGGGGGGAGGGAAAAAGGGGAGAATCGAAACTCTCCTGTTCCCTTCGCGCTAAGTATACGTAGAATTATCTTAATAAGAAAATTTATTAAAATATCGAAACTACTAATTAAAGATATTTATTTAATAGATACAAAGCAGCATACTTTTGAAAATAGACAAATTAAAATATAGAAATAAGTAAATTTAGAAAAATATAATTTTCTATAAGGAGGAGGAAATATGAAAATTGGTATTATTGGTATTGGTAATATGGGATCTGCTATTGCCAAAGGACTTTTAGATGACAATGAATTGTTTTTATCTAATAGGGGATCTAATCTTGATTTCTTTAAAGATAAAGATTGCACTATTAGTGATAATGAAAGTGTTGTTGAAAACAGTGATTATATAGTTTTAGCAGTAAAGCCAAAATATTATCCATCTGTAATAGCTGAAATTAAAGATTTTTTAAAAGATAAGATTTTTATCTCTATTGCTGCAGGGTTCACTATAAAAAAACTTCAAGATTTACTTGGAGATAATAAAAAAATAGTTATGACTATGCCAAATACTCCAGCATCAATTGGAGAGGGCATGTCAATTCTTCTTCCAAATAAAAATGTAAGTGATGATGAAATCCAAAATGTTTTATCTATATTTTCATCTTTAGGAAAAGCAATAATAATTGATGAAGATCAATTTGATGTGGCAGCTGTTATAAATGGTTGTCTTCCTGCCTTTGTTGATTTATTTATGGAAGGTTTATCTGATGGGGCTGTATTGTGTGGACTTAAAAGAGATATATCCTATGAACTTATAGCTCAAACTATAGTAGGTGCTGCTAAGCTTATTGATAAGACTAAAGAACATCCAGGTCTATTAAAAGATAAGGTGACAAGTCCTGCGGGAACAACTATAGAAGGAGTTAAAGCTCTTGAATTGAATAATTTTAGGGCTGCCCTTATTAAGGCTGTTGAAGCTTCTTTTAACAAGTCAAAATCTATGTAATTTAGCTATGGAAATCTTTCAAGATAAGTCTTGGGAGATTTTTTACTAGGAAAAATAATTTCCAAAATTCAACATATCAGTGTATAATATTAATACATCATTGGATTAAAGGAGTAAGGTTATGAAAAAATCACTTGCACTTAAAATTTTAGAAAATCATCTCCTAAAGGGAGAGATTAAAACAGGTAATGAAGTTTGTATCAAAATCGACCAAACTTTAACTCAAGATTCTACTGGGACTATGGCTTACTTACAGCTTGAAGCAATGGATATAGAAGATGTCAAGACTGAAAAGTCAATAGCATACATAGACCATAATATTTTACAAGCAGGTTTTGAAAATGCAGATGATCATGAATTTATAAAGTCTGCTGCAAATAAATATGGAATAACTTTTTCAAAGGCAGGTTGTGGAATTTGTCACCAAGTTCAACTTGAACAATTTGGAAAACCAGGTAAAACTCTTCTTGGCTCTGATTCTCACACTCCAACAGGGGGAGCTTTAGCTCAAATTGCTATAGGAGCAGGTGGACTTGACGTTGCTGTTGCTATGGCTAGGGGATTTTATTTTATAAAGGTACCAAAGATTTATAGGATTAATCTAAAAAATGAACTAAAAGATTCAGTCAATGCTAAGGATCTTATTTTATATATACTGGGAAAACTTTCTGTAAAGGGTGGTACAGGATTTATTATGGAATATACAGGAGAAGGAGTGAAGTCTCTTTCTGTAACAGACAGGGCAACAATTTGTAATATGGGAGCTGAACTTGGTGCTACAACTTCTATTTTTCCATCAGATGAAAACACCTTAAAATATCTAAAGAGTCAAAATAGGGAAAAAGATTATGTAATGCTTTCTGCAGATGATGATGCAATCTATGATGAAAGCATGGAAATTGACTTAAGGGATATAAAACCAGCAGTTGCTAAGCCTCATTTTCCAGATCAATATGAAATTGTAGAGAATCTTCCAAAAATAAAGCTTGACCAAGTAGCCATAGGTTCTTGTACTAACTCATCATATAAGGATATGATGAAAGTTGCATCAATACTTGATGGCAAGAAAGTACACCCTGATATTTCTTTAGTAATATCTCCAGGTTCTGCAACAATTTTAGAAAAATTATCTGAAAATGGAGCCTTGTCAAAGATGATAAAGGCAGGAGCAAGGATTCTCGAATCGGGATGTGGTCCTTGCATAGGAATGGGTCAAGCTCCAAAGTCCAAAGGAGTAAGCCTTAGGTCTTTTAATAGGAATTTCAAGGGTCGTTCTGGAACTATGGATGCTGAAATCTATCTTGCAAGTCCAGAAACTTGTGCTGTAAGTGCAATAAAGGGATATATAGCTGATCCAAGTGATTTCTCTTATGAGAAGAATTTTGATGAAAATATAATCTTTAACCATACCAAGGCTTATTTTATTGAAAGAGAAGAGGATTTATCAAAAAGATATAAGAAAACTGTAAAGGGACCAAATATCAAACCATTTCCAAAGGCAAAACCTATAAGTAATATAGATAAAAAGATAATATACAAGGCAGGTGATGGAATTACTACTGACGATATCTGCCCATCAAATGCAAAACTTCTGCCATTTAGGTCAAATATTGAATATCTTTCAAATTTTGCCTTTAGCACAAAGATTAGTGATTTTAAGAATAGATCCATTGAAAATGATGGTGGAGTAATTGTGGCAGGAGAAAATTATGGTCAAGGCTCTTCTAGAGAACACGCAGCCTTAATTCCTTTATATTTAGGTGTCAAAGCTGTTCTTGCTAAGTCTTTTGCAAGAATTCACAGATCAAATCTAATTAATAATGCCATACTTCCTCTTGAGTTTGTAGATTTTAATGACTATGAAAAACTTGGAGAATTTGATAATATCAAGATTTCAAATGTCGAAGATTCCATTGAAAGTGGGAATTTTATCATAGAAAATATAGATAAAAATATTTCTATAAATTTAAAAGGAGTATTTTCAGATAGGGAAAAAGAAATATTAAGAGAAGGCGGTTACCTAAATTACGCCAAAAATTTAGAATTGGAGTAAGTATGAAAGTCACATTAATTAAGGGAGATGGCATAGGTCCAGAAATTTGTGAATCTATGAAGCAAATCCTCAAGCGATTAGGCTCAAAAATAGAATTTGAAGAAATAAACGCTGGAGCAAGTGTTTTTGAAAAAGAAGGAAAGTTTATTCCAGATGAGCTATTTGAATCTATAAAAAGAAATAAGATTGCAATAAAGGGTCCTATAACAACACCTATAGGCCATGGTTTTAGGTCTATAAATGTTGAACTTAGAAAGAAATTTGATCTCTATCAAAATATAAGACCAATTAAATCTATATCAAGTATAAAAACCAAATATGATAATGTAGATATGATTATCTTTAGGGAAAATACTGAGGATTTATATATGGGAATAGAAGAGAAGATTTCAGATGATGAAAGTCATTCTATAAAGGTTATAACAAGAAAGAAATCTCAAAGAATTATAAAGGCAGCTTTTGAATATGCAAGGAAATTTAACAGAAAGAAAATAACTATAGTTACCAAGGCCAATATAATGAAACTAACTGATGGCCTATTCTTAGAAGTTGGAAGGGAAGTATCAAAAGACTATCCGGAAATCGAATTTGAAGAACTTTTGGTAGATAATACTGCCATGCAAATGGTTATAAATCCAAATAAGTTTGATATTATAGTTACAGAAAATTTATATGGAGATATACTTTCGGATCTAGGTGCAGGTCTTGTTGGAGGACTTGGTTTAATTCCTGGAGTAAATAAGGGTAAAGATATTGCAATTTATGAATCAGTTCATGGTGCAGCTCTTGATATTGCTGGTGAAGATTTGGCAAATCCAACAGCTATGCTTTTGACATCTTGTCTTATGCTTGATGATATAGAAGAGAAGGAAAAGGCTAAGAAATTAAGAGAAACTATAGAAGACGTTTTGAAAGATAAGAAGAATCATACCAAAGACTTGGGTGGAAGTTCAAGCCTTTCTGATTTTACCAAGGCGGTTATTGATAAAATAGGAGAATAGTATGATAAGTGCTAGCGATAAATTAAAATTCTATGCAAAAAATATAAAAGAAGAAAATACCATAAAGAAAGACCTTTATGATAAGTATGATATAAAAAGAGGCCTTAGAAATAAAAATGGCACAGGTGTTTTGGTTGGAGTAACCAAGGTTGGAGACGTATATGGTTATAGGATGGAAGATGGAGAAAAAATACCAGAAGAAGGTGAGCTTTATTATAGAGGATATGCCCTAACTGATATGGTAAAAGACTTTAACGATAATAAAAGACTAGGTTTTGAAGAGATAATCTACCTTCTTTTATTTAATCAGCTTCCTAAAGCTTGTGAACTTTCAGATTTTAAGGAAGTATTGACCAATGAAAGAATCCTACCTAAGAAGTTTTTTGAAGATACTATTCTTAATATTCCTGGAAATAATATAGTAAATATTATGATGCGTTCAGTCCTTGCCCTTTATTCATATGACAAAAAAGCCGATGATACTGATACTTTAAATGTTTTGTCTCAATCCTTATCCTTAATATCAAAGATGCCAATAATAGCTGTATATTCTTATATGGTTAAGATTCATAATTTTGAGAAAAAATCTCTGATAATTCATAACCCAATTGAAGATAATACTATAGCAGAAAATATTCTATCCATGCTAAGAACTGATCAAATTTATAAAAAAGAAGAGGCAGAACTATTGGATCTACTCCTTATAATCCATGCAGAACATGGTGGCGGTAATAACTCTGCTTTTGCAACTCACGTTGTTTCATCATCAGGTACTGATACATATTCCGCTATAGCTACAGGACTTGGTTCCCTTAAAGGACCAAGACATGGTGGAGCAAGTCTAAGAGTAAGTCAAATGCTTGAGAATATAAGAGAAAATATCAAAGATTTAAAAGATGAAGATCAAATAAAAGACTATCTATCTAAGATGATTGATGGGAAAGTTTTTGATAAAAAAGGACTTATATATGGACTAGGACACGCAGTATATACTCTATCAGACCCAAGGGCAGTGCTACTTAAAGAAAAGGCTAGAGAGCTTTCTAAAATAAAGAAAAGAGAAGAAGATTTCTTATTTATAGAAAGAGTAGAAAAAATTGGTGGAAAGCTAATTATGGAAAAATTAAAAAGAGACTATCCTGCCTGCGCAAATGTGGACTTATACTCTGGTTTCTGCTATGAAATGCTAAAAATTCCAAAAGATTTATATATACCAATCTTTGCAATAGCAAGAACAGTTGGTTGGTCTGCTCACAGACTTGAGCAAATTGAAGATTCAAAAATAATAAGACCTGCTTATAAGTCTTTAAGTCAAAAAAAGGATTATCTAAGTCTTAAAGATAGGTAGTCTAAGTAAATTAAGATTAAGTTAGATGTGGAAAAAATATTCTAGTAAATTATCTTTAGCCTATCTTTTGGTAAAATTGGAAAGTCTAATATGAAAAACAATCAATTTGTATATTATAATATTTCCTTATATTGAGAATCTCTATATTTGAAGTTTCAAATATATCTTTAATAGTAATCCTTTATATACTTACTCATATATTTACCTAAATATTGCCTAGATATCAAAAAATAGAAATAAAATTAAAATTAATTTTGCAAATAAAAATGATTTGTCTTATAATGAAAATAGCTAGGGGTGCTATTTAGCTGAGAGATGGTATACCATTAACCCTTTAAACTTGATTAGGTTAAAACCTGCGTAAGAAAGCGATTATATATTGAAGTTTAAAGACCCTAGTATTAGGGTCTTTTTATTATGATTCTAATAAAATTATTATTTGTTATTGTTTCCATATTAATTATTGGACACGAAAGGGGCATACCACCTCGGGTATGGTGCACTTTTCGTGTCTTTTTTTTAAAAAAAGGATGTGAGGAAATGCTTTTGATAAATGGATTGGAAGTAGAATTTCAAAATAATTTATCACTTTATGATTTATTAAAAAAAGAAAATTTTAATCCTGACTTTGTAGCTTGTGAAGTAAACAAAGAGCTTGTAAAAAGAGAAGATTTTAAATTGTTTATAGTAAAAGATGGCTATACTATAGAAGTTTTTTCTTTTGTAGGAGGGGGATGATGGAAGATATAAGAGATAAAATTTTAAAAAGACAAGATATAAGAGATAATGAAATCTTTAAGTATGCTAAGGTATCAGTCTTAGGTTGTGGAGGGCTTGGTTCAACTGTTTCTATGATTCTTGCAAGATCTGGAGTAACTGAGTTAAACCTTTATGATTTTGACTATATAGAATATTCAAATCTTAATAGGCAAAACTATAGGCTAGATGAAGTAGGAAAGAAAAAGACCCTTACTACCAAAAAAAGAATAGAAGAAACTCTGCCATACGTTAAGGTAAACACCAAGGATATCTATATAGATAAAGATAACATAAAAGAAATAATTGATGATGCTGATTTTTTCATAGAAGCCTTTGATAATAGGGAGTCTAAAACCATGCTTTTTGACTATTTTACAAATATAAAGGATAAATATCTTTTTACAGCATCTGGCATGGCGGGACTTGGAGATATATCTGATATAAAAATAAAGAAATTTAAAAATATTACAATGCTTGGAGATTTTAAGTCCAACGCCAAAAAGGATGGGCTTTATCTTGCCTATGTGGGAATAGTAGCATCGCTAGAAGCTTTAGAATGTTTAAAAAAAATTAGAGAGGTAAAAAATGGATGATAAATTAATATTAGGTGATAAGGAATTTAGTTCAAGATTTATACTAGGAAGTGGAAAATATGCAATCAACCTTATAGATGCTGCTGTAAAAAATGCAGAATGCGAAATGATTACAGTTGCTCTAAGACGAGCCAATACAAAAGATGTCGCTAATATCTTAAATTATATACCAAAGCATGTGACAATAATTCCAAATACATCTGGAGCAAGAAATTCAGATGAAGCCGTAAGAATAGCAAGACTTGCAAGAGAAATGGGATGTGGTAATTTTGTGAAAATTGAAATTATGGGAGATACAAAATACCTTCTTCCTGATAATGTAGAAACATTAAAAGCGACAGAAATTTTAGCGAAAGATGGATTTGTAGTCTTGCCTTACATGTATCCAGACTTAAATTTTGCAAGAGACCTAAGAGATGCTGGTGCTGCTTCAATAATGCCCCTTGCCGCACCAATTGGTTCAAATAAGGGACTTATTACAAAAGAATTTATAAAAATTATTATTGATGAAGTAGACTTACCAGTAATTGTTGATGCAGGAATTGGTGTTCCAAGCCAAGCTGCAGAAGCAATGGAGATGGGAGCTAGTGCTATAATGGCAAATACAGCTATATCATCAGCATCTGACATAAGCCTTATGGCACGTGCCTTTAAACTAGGAATAGAGGCAGGAAGATTAGCCTATCTTTCAAAACCAGGAAGAGTCTTAGAAGCTGGAGCTGATCCATCATCACCACTAAGGGACTTTTTTGATTAATATGAATATAGGAAAGGTAACAGATTATTTTCCAACAATGGATATAATTGATTCAAATATAAAAGATAAATTAGAAAAAAGCTACAAAAATATAATAAATAAAAAAGTATTACAGGCTGATGTTTTAGCTTCTTTGGAAAAAATTGATTTAGATGATGAAGATTTTTATAACCTATTGTCAGATACAGCTAGTAACTTTCTTGATAAAATGGGAAAGATTGCCCAAGATAAGAGAGTAAGGTATTTTGGAAATAATGTATTTCTATTTTCACCACTTTATATAGCAAACTACTGTGAAAATTCTTGTAGGTATTGTGGTTTTAGAGAAAAATCCAATATAAAAAGAGCAAAGCTTAATAGAAATGAGATTGAAGATGAAATGAAGGCCTTAGCAGATACTGGAATAGAAGAAGTATTAATTCTAACAGGAGAAAGTGAAAGATTTTCATCAATCGACTATATAGCAAATGCTTGTAAGCTTGCAAGTAAGTATTTTAAAACAGTAGGTATAGAAATTTATCCTGCAAATATTAAAGATTATGAAAAATTAAGAGAAGCCGGAGCTGATTTTGTTACAGTTTTTCAAGAATCTTATAATAAAAAATCATACAACTACTACCACCCTTATGGCCACAAGAGATCTTTTGTGTATAGAATAGATACACAAGAAAGAGCCCTAATGGCAGGTTTTAGAGGAGTTGGATTTGGTGCACTTTTTGGATTAAATAATCCGATAGAAGAGGCCTATAAACTTGGACTTCATGCAAAAGAAGTTCAAAGAAAATATCCCCATGCAGAAGTATCCATATCACTTCCAAGAATAAGACCTACTCATGGGGCGGATAAGCTTGATTTTTGTGAGATAGATGATAAGAAATTTTTCCAAATCATGCTTGCATTAAGGATTTTCTTGCCATTTGCATCAATTACTCTTTCTACAAGAGAAGATAAAGATTTTAGAAATTTGGCAATAAAATATGCGGCAACAAAAATATCAGCATCTGTTGATACATCTATAGGTCATAGGTCTAAAAGAAGCAAAGATGAAGGAGATGAACAATTTGAAATTGCAGATTCTAGATCTTGTGATGATGTGATTAAGGATTTAAAAAGTTTTGGTATGAGCCCAGTATTTACAGATTATATCAATCTTTAAGACTAATATATGAAGTCAAGGAGAAGAAATGAAAAAAGATAATAAATTACTTGTAATGATAACAGTTTCTATGTTTGTAACAATTGGGGTAGTTATCTCACCAATTTTAAGATTTGAGGGATTTGCACCAACAGCACATTTTGTAAATGTAGTATGTTCGGTATTTTTAGGACCTTGGTATAGCCTTTTAAATGCTATACTTACAGCTATAATAAGAATGAGTTTTATGGGAATTCCACCCCTTGCCATTACAGGTCAAGTTTTTGGAGCAGTTCTTTCAGGTATATTTTATAGGAAATCCAAGGGAAATCTTCTTTGCCCAGTAATAGGAGAAATTCTTGGAACTGGTGTAATAGGAGCTCTAGTATCATATCCAGTTATGAAATTGTTTTATGGAACGGGAGATATAACTTGGTTTTATTACCTACCAAGCTTTATTATAGCTACAATAATAGGTGGTTCTCTTGCCTTTATTTTTTTAAAAACTTTACAAAAATCCAAGGTCTTATATAGTATTCAAAAAAAACTTGGAGTAAATGTTTATGATAAATCTAAAAAAACTTCTAACAAATAGAGAAAAAATAAAAGAGCAAGAACCACTAATTCATGCTATTACCAATCCATTAGCTATAAATATGCTAGCAAATGCTATACTTTTTCAAGGTGCTAAGGCAATATGTGCAGAACACCCTGATGAAATGAGAGATATTGTTCCAAAAGCAAAGGCACTCTCTCTAAATATTGGAAATATAACGGATGCAAGAATAAAGTCAATTGAAATTTCTTCAAGATTAGCAAACAATAAAAATATTCCCATTATAATTGATCTTGTAGGAATAGGAGTAAGTAAGCTTAGATATGACTTATCCCTTAAACTTTTAGGCCAATATAAATATTCAATTATAAAAGGAAACTCATCAGAAATTCTTGCCTTAAGTGGGAAAATTTCAAATGCAAAGGGCATAGATGTAGGCTGTGAGGATAAGATAAGCGATGAGAATATAGAAGAAATGATTAAAATTGCATCAAAGCTTTCTATTAAATATAAAACAACTGTTCTTATTACAGGAGCTACAGATATTTTAGTAAAAGATAAAGATTATTATCTAATAAAAAATGGATGTGAAGAACTTTCTAAAATAACAGCAACAGGATGTATGTTAACAGGACTCATATCAACATTTTTATCAGTTACTAATGAGATAAATGCTTCACTTTTGGGACTTTTAATTCTTGAAGTATCGGCAGAATTATCAAAAAAAGATAAGCCTTATAGCTTTTTTGTAAACCTAATGGATAATATTGCTACAATAAAAAATGAAACAATAGAAAAAAGTGCAAAGATTAAAAAGGGGATTTTATGAAAAAATTATATCTAGTTACAAACTCAGACAAGTATACCGAAGAAGAATTTCTTAAAAGAGTAGAAGATGCCCTAAAGGGTGGGGTTGATATTTTACAACTTAGAGAAAAGGAAAAAACTGACCTTGAAATCCTAAAATTAGGCAAAAAAGTAAAGGCTCTTTCTGATAAATATAAACTTCCTCTTTTACTTGATGATAAGCCTCATCTTGCATGGGCTTTAGGCTGTGGAGTTCATCTTGGAGCTGATGATATGCCAGTAAATCTAGCTAGAAAACTTTTAGGAGAAAATACTATAATTGGAGCTACTGCAAAAAGTGTAGAAGCTGCAAAAAGAGCTCAAAAAGATGGGGCAAATTACCTTGGAGTAGGGGCGATTTATGAAACAAAAACCCATGTTAATACAAAAAGAACATCTATAGAAACTTTTAAAAGAATAAAGGAGAATGTAGATATAGATGTTTACGCTATAGGTGGTCTTAACTATGACAATATAGATATATTAAAAAATACAGGCTTTGATGGTATATGTGTAGTGAGGTCAATAATGGATGCAAAAAATGTATTTGAAGAAACTAAAAAATTGAAAGAGAAAATACAAAATCTCTAAAAATAGCAAAAGATTAAAAGTTTGCTACTAGCAAGCTTTTAATTTTTTACTAAATAAAGTTTCTATAAGTTAAGTCTAATTTCTTAAAATTTTAGTGTAAAATTTCTTTTCTTTAAATAAAAATAATAAATAGATGATATGACTAAATTAGCTAGCCAACCTAAAGGAACAGAATACCAAACCATACTTATACCAATTATTGGAGCGAAAATCATTGATAAACTTACCCTTATACTTAAATTTACAATATTTGACATAGTAAATATTCTCACATCTCCAAGACCTCTCAATACACCATCAACTACTTGCTTTGAACCAACAAGTACAAAAAAGAAAGCAATAAAGCTAAGATAGGAATACCCAGTTTCATAAGCAAGCTTTGAAGATGACTTGTTCATGAAAGCTCCAATAATAGATTTATAGTATATACTCAGGTATATACATATAAAAAAACATATAAATCCAACAATAATTAAACTGCTGCGAAGTCCCTCACTTATTCTTATCTTTTTACCTGATCCAACATTTTGAGATGTATAAGAAGAAACTGCATTACCAAGGCTTGTAAGTGGTACTATTATAAGACTTTCCACTCTAAAAGCGGAAGTAAAACCTGCAAGTATTTCTGTTCCAAAAGAATTAACAACAGATTGAACCAATACTTGACCAATGGTAATAGTTGATTGTTGGATAATAGATGGAATTGCTAGTCTTGACATGAGTCTTAATTCATGGATATCAAAAAAATTATCAACTTTAGCATCAAATTTCCCCATATATTTTAAAAATAAAATGAAAGAAAAAAAGGCTGATACTCCTTGAGCTAATAAAGTAGCATAGGCTGCTCCCTCTATTCCCATCTTTAAGTCCCTAACCATGTATATATCTAAAATAACATTAAGAATTGATGAAAAAATTAGAAAATACAAGGGAATTCTAGACTCTCCTAAGGAATTATATAAGGCAGATATTATGTTATACATAAATAAAAAAGGGAGCCCATAAAAATAGATATCCAGATATAGGACAGATAAATCTAGTATCTTATCAGGGGTATGTAGCAAAATCATAATATCCTTTGAAAAAATAAGACCAAAAACTGAAAGTGCAATGGCCACAATTAAAAAAGATATTATTGAAGTATAAGTAGCAGTTTTCATCTTTATATAATTTCTAGCACCATAATATCTTGCAATTAAGACAGATGCTCCAACACCTCCACCTATAGCAATACATATAAAAATAGTTGTCAAAGAAAAACTTGCACCAATCGATGCAAGGGCGGACTCACCAACATATTTTCCAACTATTAGAGAATCGACTAAGGTATAGACTTGTTGGAATAAGGATGCTATAATCATTGGTATTGAAAATTTTATTATAGCCTTGTAAGGCTTATCTCTTGTTAGGTAGTGATCCATAATAACTCCAAAACATCAATAAATTTCATTATAAGCGTAGTCCAATAGGATGTTGTCTATTGTTTCTACTTCTAAGTACTTTATATTAACAATTTCCATTTCAAAATCGTCAAAATATTTGCCATTATTTATATCTATAGCCCTTATGTAGACTTTTTCATTATTAATTTTTTCTACATAGCCCTTTATTATATTGTAATAAAGAAGGTCTTCCCCTAGGCTTACAATTTTATTGTTATCTTTTGCATAGCTGAGAATATCAAGAAAAGATAGGTCATTTTTAAAGACTTCACTATCAGATTTTCCAATGTTTATAGATTTCCAATAGGAATTGTAGATTTTAAGCTTATTTAAAAATTCTGATGTTTCCTTTTGCTCTATTAAGCTTTTGTCTACTAGTAAATAGCCATCATACCTACCTTGGTCATCTAAATTGTTTATAAGAATATTTTTGTTATCTTCAAATATCTTGTATCCAAAACTTATTGAATTATTGTTTTTATCATAAATTTCTATTAACTTATCTTCCATAATTAACTCCTTTTATCTACTATACCTAAATTTATGTAAAGAAAAAGCGGGAATTCCCGCTTCTGTTATCCTCTGTATCTTTTAAGAAAATCTTTTGTTCTTTGATTTTTTGGATTTGTGAAAATTTCTTCGGGTGTACCATCTTCAAGGATTATTCCTTCATTCATGAAAAGTACTCTTGTTGAAACTTCTCTTGCAAAATCCATCTCGTGAGTTACTACAATCATTGTCATACCTTCTTCTGCAAGCTTTGTCATAACTCTTAGAACTTCTCCAACCATTTCAGGATCTAAAGCACTTGTTGGTTCATCAAACAATAATACCTCAGGATCCATACAAAGTGCTCTTGCTATGGCAACTCTTTGCTTTTGACCACCTGATATTTGTGATGGTTTAGCATTAATATATTGAGCCATTTCTACTAGCTCTAGGTATTTACGAGCCTTAGCTTCAGCATCAGATTTTAAAGTCTTTAGGACTTTCTCTTGACTTAAAGTACAATTTTCCAAAACCGTCTTATTTTCAAAAAGGTTAAAGTTTTGAAATACCATTCCAACTTTTGTCCTATAAGCTCTTAGGTCAAAGTGCTTTTCAAGTATATTTTCATTTTTGTAGAGAATTTTTCCACTTGTAGGTTCTTCTAGTAGGTTTAAGCACCTTAGAAGAGTAGACTTACCAGATCCTGATGAACCTATTATAGTTACTACCTCACCTTTAGAAACTTCCATATTTATATCTTTTAAAACTAGGTTTTCACCAAATTTTTTCTCTAGATTTTCTACCTTAATTATTGTTTCCATGTATTCCTCCTGTTGAAGATTCTAAGGTAAATTCCTTATTTATATATCTTTTTTCTAATTGCATTATAATCCTTGTTACTACGAAAGTTAGTATAAAGTAGATTATTGCTGTTATTAAATATGTTTGGAATATTTGATAGGTTGAACCTGCTATTGATTTTGATACGAAGAATAATTCTGTGACTGAAATTACATTAAGTACAGAAGTATCTTTTATATTTATTACAAACTCATTACCAATTGATGGAAGGATTGACTTTATGGCTTGTGGTATTACCACATTAAACATTGTTTGAGAATGAGTCATACCAAGAGCTTTACAAGCTTCAAATTGTCCCTTATCAACTGCATTGATACCACCTCTTACAACTTCAGAAAGATAAGCACCAGTATTTATGGACACTATCATTAAAGCTGCAAACATTGTTGACATATCTATATTTAGAAATTGCTTTGCTCCATAAAATATAAGCATGGCTTGTACCATCATAGGAGTTGATCTGAATACTTCTACATAAACTGATAGTAAGAAATTTACTATTTTATGAATTATGTAGCCTACTTTGTTCTTATTTTTATCTACATCAATTTTTCTTATAACTGTAACTAAAAGTCCTATTATAAAACCTATGGATGTTGCAATTATAGATATTAGAAGAGTGTTTACAATACCTTTTATAAATATGGAAGAATACTCATCCCAAATATTTTTCATTTGCCCAAAAAATGATACTTCTTTCTCATCTGCAGCGGTTATTGCCACCATCTTCTCCATCATCTTATCAAAGTCATCCCTATTAAAGCCTTCGACAATTTTTGATATTTCAGCATTCATAGGGGAATTTTTAACAAGTCCTACTGCACAAGTTGTATCCTCATCATTTGTTTTAAATCCTTTACCTTCAGGAAATTCTACATAGTTTAGGTCAGGATTTGCAGCAACTGCTGATAAAGCTCCTACCTTTTCTGAAACATATCCATCAATAGAACCTGCCTTTGTTGCAGAAATCATTGTAGGAAAAGAATCCATAGCAGTTTGTTTATCAATTCCTTGCATCTGATCTAATAAATCATAGTGGAAAGTATTGAGCTGACCTGTCAGTTTTGCTCCCTTAAAGTCATTTATAGACTTTGCATTCATATATTTAGAATTCTTTTTAACTACTACAGTAAGATCTGCAAAATAGTAAGGAGATGTAAAATCAATTTCCTTTTTTCTTTCTGCTGTTGGACTCATACCAGCAATTATGGCGTCAATCTTTCCACTTGTAAGAGCTGGTGGAAGTCCGTCCCAGTCAATCTTATAAATCTCTAGTTTTTTACCTAACTTATCTGCAATCATCTTTGCGGTTTGTACATCTATACCATTAGCATACTCACCCTTTGAATTTGCAACCTCTACAGCTCCATTTGAATCATCAACTTGAGAGAAGTTAAATGGAGCATAGTTTACTTCCATTCCAACCTTAAACGTATCTTCACTAGCATAAGAATTTGTAATATTAAGTACAAAAATAAAAATAAATGCTAGAAAAAATCTCCTGAATTTTTTCATTATTATCCTCCTAAAATATAATTAAGACATTAAAAAAGGCCTCATCCCTAAGGGACGAAGACCGTGTTACCACCCAAATTCAATATTTTCTCACAAAAATATCCTTATAAAGTACCATATATACTTTCAAAGGATTTTAAAATAAGAAAGTACATACATACCCCTTTGCTATAACGTGCAAATTACGGTGCCAAATCAATTAATCCTCGACACGACTCCAAGGCTTTTTTCTCTAATCCTATACTATCTTGTTACACCTTGCCAAGACTCTCTTTAAATATAGCCTATTAGTTACTCTTCTTATCAAAGTCTTTAATATCTTAAGCTAATAATACATTGAAAAAATCCATTTGTCAAGATATTTTTTTTGCTTTAATGTTTAGAAATGAAATTTATAAATTTTTCATAATAAAACTTTATTAAAACATAATTTTGTAATATCATATATATAAATAAAAGATAAGGAAGTAAGTAATGAGAATAATACAATACAAAAAAAGTGAGGAAATTACAAATATATTAAGTCATGCTATAGGTTTTATCCTAACATTAATATGCTTTTTGCCTATTATAATTCCAGCTTTTAAAGAAGGAGACTATCTTAAGGCTGTAGCATTTTTAATCTATATGATTTCTATCGGTCTTATGTTTTTGTCATCAACTCTATATCATTCAATGACAAATCCAAAGCTTAGGACAGTCTTTAGGGCTATAGACCATGGAGTAATATACCTAACCATAGCAGGCTCTTATACTCCTATTATACTTATAGGTCTTAGGTCAGTGCTTTCACTAGTAATATTTGTTGCTGTTTGGATTCTTGCTATAGCAGGAATACTTATGAATATTATTGCCTTTTCAAAGGCTATGGAAGAAAAAATTTCAAAGATATCAATGATTATTTACATAATAATGGGATGGCTTTCTCTAATCCTATTTTATCAAATAATTAAACATATAGGAATAGGATATCTTTTATATATGATATTAGGTGGAATATTTTATACAGTTGGTGCCTACTTTTATTCTAATAAGAAAATCAAATATAATCATGCTATCTGGCATATATTTATACTTATAGCTACCTTTACCATGTTTTATGGAAACTATGTATATCT
Organism: Anaerococcus faecalis; assembly: GCF_013371425.1. Lineage (NCBI taxonomy): Bacteria > Bacillati > Bacillota > Tissierellia > Tissierellales > Peptoniphilaceae > Anaerococcus > Anaerococcus faecalis. Next base: position 24,327 of record NZ_JABVBA010000013.1, on the reverse strand, counting down.
TGCTTGATAGAAAAATAAGATAAAGAGCATATAATATAGGTGTTAAGATTAAAATTAGCTAAAGGAGATTTTATGGAAAACAAAAAATTAAACTTTGATAAATTTAAGGTAAGTCCTAGAAAAGGCTCAAATATAAAAAAGACAATAGCAGTGATGTCTGGTAAAGGTGGAGTAGGTAAGTCATCAGTGACAAGCCTTATTGCATCAAAGCTTAGAAAAGATGGAAAAAAGATAGCAATCCTTGATGCAGATATTACAGGACCATCAATTCCTCAAGCCTTTGGCATAGAAGATAGGATAAGGGCTCTTGAAGATGGAGCAATGATACCAGCTAAATCAAAAAGTGGAATTGAGATTATGTCAATAAACTTAGTCCTTGATTCAAAAACATCTCCAGTTGTTTGGAGATCATCAATAGTTACCAATGTTTTAAAACAATTTTACTCAGAGGCAGACTGGGGAGATTTAGATTATCTTTTAATAGATATGCCACCAGGAACAAGTGACATTCCTCTAACAGTATTTCAATCTTTAAATATAGATGGGGTAATTGCTGTAACTACACCTCAAGATTTGGTTGGAATGGTTGTAGAAAAGTCATTGAACATGGCGAAAATGATGGGCAAGCCTATCCTTGGAATAGTAGAAAATATGTCATATTTTAAAGCTCCAGATACTGGAAAAGTATATAAAATATTTGGTGAGGGTGCAACAGATGATATTGCTAATAAATTTGCTATAGATACTGTATCAAAACTTGCCATAAATCCTAAAATAACAAAAATGATAGATGAAGGAAGGATAGAAGACGTAGAAGAAAAAGACCTTGATAATATAATCAAAAAAATAAAAAATCTTTAGGTGAGAATATGAAAAAAACATTAGAAAATAAGATATTGGCTTTGATTTTAATATTTACTATTTTTGTTCCAAGCCTTGTAAAAGCCGAACAATTTGATTCAAATAAGCAATCCTACATTTATGGAGCTGGCTTAAATGAAAGTCAAATCCAAGAGGTTAGGAAAAAACTTGATCTTTCAGATGATATTAATATAGCAAGCGTAAATGCAAATGATCTTCAAAGATACCTTGGTTATAGTACATCAGATTATGACATGATTTCTTCAGTTGCTGTAAAAAAACTTCCAAAAGGATCAGGAATAAAGGTTGATATAAAAACACCTGACTATATAAACTCAATAACTGAAGGTCAATATACTAACGCAGCTATAACTGCAGGAATTACAGATGCAGAAATAAAAGTAGCAAGTCCAAAACCTGTTACTGGAGAATCTGCCCTTGTTGGGGTATATAAGGCAGTTGAGTTAAGTGGAGATAATATAGATACAGAAAGAACCAAAACAGCACAAGAAGAGCTTGGGACACTTAAGAAAATAAGTGAAGAAAATTCTGATAATTCCTCATTTGATAAGGGAAAACTTGACCAAGTAGTAGCAGAAGTAAAACAAGATCTTCAACAATACAAAGAAAAAAATGGACAAACAGCTGATTCTAATCAAATAAAAATGTATATAGAAGATGCTCTTAAAAATGTAAATATGGGAGATATTCTATCAAATAACAATATACAAATTCTTATAAATTACTTTGAACAATACCAAGAAACATCAGCTATAGACAGCCAAGATGTAAAAGAAAATTTAAAAAAATTTGCAGGAGACGTAACAGAAAAAGGAAAGAAATTTTACGAAGATAATAAAGACGAAATTGATAAGGTAGGAAATAATATAAAAGAATCAGGACTTTTAGATAAGATAATAAACTTTATAAAAGATATATTTAATTCATTGTTTGGATCAAACAAATCAACAGAATAGGGGAGAAATGGTAGAATTTGAATGTACATGGTGTGGGAAGAAATATCCTACTGATACTTTAGAATATAAGTGTGATTGTGGTGGGCTTTTTAGGCTCAATTATGATATTCCAGATTTTTCTAAAAATCTTATCGACACAAATGAGTGGAATATATTTAGGTATAGGGCCTTTATGCCTTTTGAAGGTTCATCTTATAAGTCTGTGACTTTGGGAGAGGGACTTTCACCTATTATAGCTTACGATGAAAATCTTTTAATGAAAATGGATTACATGATGCCTACCCTATCTTTTAAGGATAGGGGAGCTGCAGCTCTTTTGACTCACTGCATAGATATAGGTGTTAAGTCTATTGTTCAAGATTCATCAGGTAATGCTGGAAATTCAGTTGCGGCTTATGCTGCAAAACTTGGCATAGAATGTGAGATATTTGTTCCGGAAAATACATCACCTAAAAAGATAAGTATGATTGAAGCTCATGGTGCAAAATGTCATGTAATAAATGGAAATAGGGATTATTGTGCTGATGAGTGTCGAAAATATGTTAAGGAAAGTGGAAAATATTATGCAAACCATGTATACAATCCTTACTTTTATGAAGGTACAAAAACATATATTTACGAAATATATGAAGAATTAGCTTATATTCCAGAAAATATTTTTCTACCTTTGGGAAATGGGACTTTGTTTATAGGTTCAATCCTTGCCTTAGAACATCTTTTATCATCAAATCTAATAGATAAAATGCCGAATATAATTGCTATACAAAGTGAAAAATGTGCACCTTTTGCTAAGGCTAAGAGTAAGAATTTAAAAAGAATTCCTGAAATCTCTCCTGAAAGTACTTTGGCTGAAGGAATTGCTATAGGTAAGCCTATGAGGGATAAGGAGATTTTAGAATATATCTATAAATATGACATAGATATAGTAGAAATTCCAGAAGAAGAAATTCTTCCAGCAAGAAAAAAGTTAGCTTTAAAGGGAGCTTATGTGGAGTATACTACAGCAGGAAATCTTGCAGCCTATGAAAAATATAAAAAAGAAAATGATATAAGGGGAAAGTCTATAATTACCTTATGTGGGGCAGGCCTTAAGTCCGACCACTAGATTAAATTTTAAAATATTTAATTTATAATAGTATTAAAAAATCTTGAGATTTATTCTCAAGATTTTTTAAAGTATAGTAAATTTTTAAGTTTGTTTGACAAGTTTACTTGTCGATGATATAATGATATTGCAAAGTATACTTGGCAATGAATTGATAGGAGTAAGAAAAATGAATAGAGATGAAATTTTGTCAAAAAGTAGAGAAGAAAACAAGTATTTTGATGAAATGATGATTGATACTATTATAAAGTCTGGTAAAGCCTCAAGCGAAATAGGTTTAATAATTACTGCATTAATATTTGCAATTGAAGCTTTTTTCTTTAATAGCTTTAATTATGCTATAATTGGGGTTTACTTAGCTATGGAAGCTACAAGATACTTATTCAAGTATTCAAAAATGAAAGAAAGAAAAGAATTATTCTTTGGCATTATTAGTGGCATAGTTGGTTTTCTTGTTATTGTAGGGCACTTTTTTGTATCATTTAAATAGGACTATTATGAAAGAAGAATTGATTCTTAAAAATAGACTAAAAGAAGTAAGAAAAGAACAAGGATTTTCACAACAAAAATTGGCTGACGAGATAGGTGTTTCTAGAAATACTATTAGTTCGATTGAGACAGGTCAGTTTAATCCCACTGCAAAACTAGCATTAATATTATGCATAGCTTTAAATAAAAAATTTGAAGAATTATTTTATTTTTAGCAATTAAGTTATATTTGAAATTTGTTTATATATTAAAATTATAGGTTGATTTTAAATTATATAAGCATGATTTCACCTATACCATAATAATAAGTTAGGTTTTTGTGTGAAATTTATATAACTTTTTGGAAAATTTGTTATTAGATTAACCACATTATCAATCTGTAGGCTAGAAAGCCTATAGGTTGATATTTTTTATATCATTAATCACCATAAGAATAGATTTTATTGATTTTCTAGATTTATGTTATTTAAGTAAAAATCTCCTGAAAGGGGGAAATCACCCTATTCAGAAGATTTATAGTAGAAATATATTTGTTTTTAATTAGCTATTTTGAAATTCTTGTAAGTTTTTTATATTGGTATTTTATTTTGGGATACATACTCTCGGCTAACTCATTGAGCCAGGCGGGCTAGTCCTCTATGGGTCGGACAGGCCTATATCCATCCCCTTAGTTCCATTGCTTCTGCAATTCTCTTTATTGCATACATGTATGCAGCTTGCCTTATATTTGTCTTATATTCTCTTTTAAGTTCATAGATTCCTTTTATAGCTTTTAACATATCCTTTTCTTGTTTTTCTTGGACATCCTCTTGTGTCCAATAGTAGCCATATTGGTTTTGAACCCATTCATAGTATGATACTAATACTCCACCTGAGTTTGCTAATATATCTGGAATTACTTCAATGTTCTTTTCATTAAGAATTTCATCAGCTTCTGGGGTTGTTGGACCATTTGCTCCTTCTACTATTAGTTTTACATTAAGATTTTTAGCTATTTTTTCTGTTATTATATTTTCAAGTGCTGCAGGAATTAGAATATCAAACTCTGTTGACCAAAATTCATCATCACTTATTTTCTTTGCGTTAGGATATCCTGCAAGGGTTTTGTGTTTATCCCTATAGGCTTGGAGTGAATCATAGTCAAAGCCTTCTTCTGAGTAAAGGGCAGATCTTCCACACTCTTCATTTTCATCTCTTATTGAAAGATATTGTATTTTTGCTCCTTGATCATTAAGGTATTTTAAGCTAAAGCTTGCTACATTACCAAAACCTTGAAGTCCTATCCTTGCTTTTTTAAGGTCGATTCCTATTTCATTTGCAGTGTATTTTGTTGCAATTACTAATCCGAATCCTGTAGCCTCATTTCTTCCAAGGCTTCCTCCAAGTATAAGAGGTTTTCCTGTAAAAGTTCCTATGTCTTCCTTATCTCCATTTAGTTTTATATATTCATCTATAAAATAAGACATAATTTTACCGTTGGTATTTACATCTGGTGCTGGTATATCTATCCTTTCACCAAGATATTTGTAAAGCCCTCTTATATATCCACGAGATAGGCTTTCAAGTTCTCTTTCGGAAAGTTTTGATGGGTCTACTGCTATACCACCCTTACCTCCACCATAAGGAATTGCCAAAAGTCCAGATTTAAGACTCATCCAGGTAGAAAGTGCCTTTACTTCTTCAATATTTACATCAGGATGAAATCTAACGCCTCCCTTTGAAGGTCCAAGAGCGTGATTGTGGGCTGATCTATAGCCCTTAAAAATTTTGAGACTTCCATCATCCATCTTAACAGGTATTGAAATTTCAATTACTCTTTGAGGTTCTTTTAAGAATTCATATACTGCAGGATTAAGTCCTAGCTTATCACAAGCCTTTTTTATTTGTATTTGGGCAGATTCTAATGGGTTAAGTGTATCACTCATTTTTAACTCCTTATATTTACTAAAATTTTTCTATAATATTTCACGAATTATTATATCACTATTTTTTTTCACTTACAATATTATTTTCCCAATAAAAAAGTACACCTTAAGGCATACTTTAATCTTTTCTTATCTAATTTTCTATTAATCTTTTAATAAGTATTGGATTTCCGATAGAAGATGTAATAACACCTGCCCTAGGATTAGCAGCATGGATTATTCCACCTTGACCATCTGCTATGGCAACGTGAGTAATATTTGAAAGACTTGTTCCAAAAAATACTAAGTCTCCAGCTTTTTCTTCACCCAAGGCTATAGTTTTTCCGTAGTTTGATTGAGTTTGAGCTAGGTGGGGAAGTCCAATTCCAAATTCACTATATACTTGCATAGTAAAACCTGAACAATCTATACCATTTACCAAGTCAATTCCACCAAATACATATGGATTACCTAGAAATTTGGTTGCAAAATTATAGGCAGATTTTCCTATATCATTGTCATCAACAGTATAGTAGATATATTCAATATCTCTAGTTTCTGAACTTTCTTCGTAAGCTGTTCCCTCAGGATAAATCCTTCTTATTTGGTCGTTTTCTTCTGCCTTATCTTCACCTTCTGGATAAAGACTTAGACCATTTCTTTTAAGATAGTCTATGTATCTTTTTATAGATTCATAGATTTTTTTGTACTTTTCCTTTAACTTATCTAAGTCCTTTTCATCTTTTGTAGATAAATCAAAGTCTTTTATTTTTACAAAACCTTCTTTATCATCCTTTTTAACTTTGACAAAATCTTTATTTTCATCAAAATCTACAAGGGTTAATTGCTCATCCTTTTTTATATCTGAAATTTTGTTAGAACTTTCATCGTTCTTTTCATAAATTTTTGTATCCTTTAAGGCCTTGATATCATCTAGGATGTGAAACCAATATTTTCCTACATAAGCTTTTTTTCCTTCAAATTCTATTTGATAATAATCTTCTGTTTCGCCCTTAATCTCATATATATCTGGGTAGTCAATTCCACCCAAAATATTAGAATTATCATTATCTGAATCATCTTTTCTTACATTGACTCCCTCTGTAAGATCGTAATTAATGATAAGAGACTTTGCTTCAGATTTCTCCATTGTGCCAAAAATACCAAATGATAATGCAGTTGTCAATAATAATATAATTTTCTTGCTTTTTTTCATCTTAAATCCTTTTATATGTAATAACTATCTATAATCTATCACTATTTTACTTTAGTGTCAATGAATCTTAATTTATTATAGCTAGCTAATAAAGTTGAAAAATTATTTTCATATAAAAAAAATCGTGTTATAATCTAGAAGTAAATCTGAAAAAAGCATTAGAAAGGTCGGTATATGAATTTAAAAGAATTTGGAAACTTAGCTTTTGATAAGAAGACAATGAAGGAGAATGTTCCCTATCCTGTATATTTGAAATGGAAAGAGGCTGCCAGAAATAATATAAATCTTGATAAGGAAACAGCAGACTCCATTGCCCATGCCATGAAAGCTTGGGCTATTTCAAAAGGTGCTACATCATACACCCACTGGTTTCAACCTTTAAATGGAAAGACTGCCAACAAAAAGACAGCTTTTTTAAATAGAGATGATAAACATAATCCAATACATAGGTTTTCTGGAAATGAACTTATAAAAGGTGAGCCTGATGCATCATCATTTCCATCTGGTGGAATGAGATCAACTTTTGAGGCTAGGGGATATACTTATTGGGATTTGACAGCTAACTCATTTATAGAAGACGAAACTCTTTATATACCATCAGTTTTTGTTTCATTTTATGGAGAAAAACTTGATAAAAAACTTCCACTAATGGAATCAATGAATAGAATAAGTAAGGAAGCTTCTAGAGTTTGTAATTTATTTTTAAAGGATGAAAAAACTTATAGGGTAAAGCCTAAGGTTGGACTTGAACAAGAATTCTACCTTATTGATAAAAAATATTTTGATAAAAGAATAGACCTTGAGTACTGTGGTATGAGTCTTATAGGTTCAGATCCTATGGTCGAAAAAGAATTAATTTCTCACTATCTTGGAGCTATTCCTCAAAGAGTAAATGATTTTTTTGAAGATGTAAATAAACAACTCTATGACCTCGGTATCTATATGGAAGCTGAGCACAACGAAGTAGGTCCAAATCAGTTTGAGATAGCTATAATGTTTGAAAATTGCAACATATCTGTAGATAATAACCAACTTCTTATGCATATACTAGAAAAAACTGCAATTAAACATAAGTTAGCCTGTCTATTAAAGGAAAAACCATTTAAAAATATGGCAGGAAGTGGAAAGCATAACAACTACTCACTAGCTACAAATTATGGGAAAAATTGTTTTTCACCAGGAAAAGACCCTAAGAACAATCCTATATTCTTGCTTTTCCTATCTGCAATGATAGAAGTTTGCTATAAGTATCAAGACCTAATCAGAGTAACAACATCATCTGTAACCAATGACTTTAGGTTAGGTGGAAATGAAGCACCCCCTTCTATAATCTCTATGTTTATAGGTAATGACCTAGAAGATATGCTCAAATCAATTTCAGAAAATAATTTTGAAAGTGTTGATATAGATAATAGGGTTAATATACCTCATCTAGGTGAGATAAAGACAGATTCATCTGATAGAAATAGGACTTCACCTATTGCCTTTACTGGAAATAAGTTTGAATTTAGGATGCTTGGATCTTCAAAGACTGCATCTGATTTAAACACCCTTATAAACCTTGCTATGGCACAAAGTATGAAAAAAATTGCTGATAGACTTGAAAAAATTGATGAAAAAGACCTAATGAATGAGGTTTATAAGATTGTCAAAGAAATTTATGATGAAAATAAAAACATACTCTTTCAAGGAGATGGATATTCAAAACAATGGCTTGAAGAAGCAAAAAAGAGAGGACTTAAGAATCATAAAAGCTTCCTTGATGCCCTAATAAATGCCAGAAATTCTAATGCTTATAAGCTCTATAAGGATGAGAAAATTTTTACAGATAAGGAAATTGAATCAATCATAAATGTAGAATTAGAAGAAGTTGGTAATTTTTACTCATCAGAACTTGAAATCTTAAATAATATGATATACCAAGAAATATTACCATCTTCCATGAAGGAAATAAAAGAAATTAAAGAATACTTATCCTTTGTAGAAAATGAAAAACTTAAAGAAAAGGCTCAAAGAATCAATAAAAAGGTAGAAGAATTACTAGAATATGGGGAAGATTTAAAAGAAATTCTTAAAAAATTTGACCAAATAGATGATATAGAGGAAAAAGCTTGCTTTATACAAGAAAAAGCCCTTGTTATAGCAGGAAATATAAGAGAGGTTTCAGATTCGCTTGAGATTGAAATTTCAAGAGAAAACTACTCTATTCCAAGATATGTAGATATGCTTAAATCTTTATAAAAATAAAAAAAGAAAGCTTTCAAAAAATAAACAGACCCCAAAAATTGAACTTAAAAACTCGATTTTTTGAGGTCTGTTCACTTATATACCTTTTTTATAAATATATTATCAGCAATTTAAATTCTATTAAATCTTAATCCAATTTGATATAATAATAATAAATTAATAAGTAATTAGGAGAGAATTATGATTATACTTGACATACTTAATCAAGACTTATGGCTTGATGATTATGATTTTTTTAAAGATTTTAGAAAATCATCTTACTATAAGATTCTTTTAGACACATATAGAAACTTAAATACCGATATCCTATATAAAAGTAAAGTTCATGGCCAAGGTCATATAGAAAGAGTAATTTTATTTGCTATGCTCTTATCTTATAAGTATAAGCTTAATTCTAACGATACTGATGTGCTAAGATATGCAGCAAGTCTTCATGATACAAAAAGAGTAGATGATTCTTATGATACTGAACATGGATATAGGGCTGCCCTTTATTCAATAGACTTTGCAAAGATAGATGCATCTGACAAGAAAACCCTCCAAGCAGTTCTTGCAGCTCACTCTAGGATAGATAAAAAAATGGATGATACCATAAAAGAGTTTTTTGTAGAAGATTTTGATAGGGCGAAGAGACTTTCCAAATTTTTTAAAGACTCTGATGGACTTGATAGGGTTAGGTTAGATGATTTAGACGAAAAATTTTTGAGATATGACTTTTCAAAAGAGATGGTAGGCTTTGCTAAGAGATTATTTATCGCTTATAAGGAGCGAGAAGATGTCTAAGAGTCAGAATATAGCTCAAAAACTTGCAATACTTTCGATATCATTACTTCTTGCAAGCAATAATGCTATATCAGGCTCTCTTATCTATATTCAGCACGCCTTTAACCTAACAAGATCCAATACTGAGTTTATAGTAACTTTAGCATCTTTTAGTACTATGATTTTTATACTTTTGGCAGAATATATAGCCCAAAATATAGGAATGAAAAAAACAGTCCTTTTAGGGCTATCTCTAGTGAGTATAAGTGGGGTAATTCCTGTGATTTTCAACTCTTATCCTCTAATTTTATTATCTAGGGTTATCCTAGGTTCAGGGCTTGGACTCTTTAATGGGCATTCTGCAAATTATATAAATCTTTTATATAATGATAATGATGAGAGAACAAAGCTCCATGCTCTAAGAAATGCAGCTGAATTTATAGGACAGATTTTCTTATATACCCTTGCAGGTATTCTAGTTCAAGTAAATTTCATCTATACATTTTTGGTCTATTCAACAGCTATAATTATATTTATTATTTTCAAAATAAATGTACAAGATGTTAAATTAGAAAAGGAAAAGACAAGAGTATATTTAGATTCAAACATATTCTTATTCATAATTTTTGCTATGATTATGATTTTAAATATGACCTGTATGCAAACAAGATTTCCCTTTGTGGCAAGTCTAACTAGGGGAATGGGAATTAATATCAGTTTTTACTTAAACCTTGTCCCAATTATTGGTATGTTTTCAGCTATTTTATTTACACCTATTAACCTAAAACTTAGGGAATATACTATATTTTTGGGACTTTTCTTATACACTTTGGCAAATATTTTAATAATAGGATACGAAAATAGTTTTTGGGGCTTTTTGTCTTGTATTCTCCTTGCTGTCTTTGCCCAATCTTTGTGTATGCCTTATATATTTGCCGAAGTACCAAGATATGTAAGAGGACAAAGCTCAAGGCTTGCAACCAACCTTATTTTTATAGGTTGTAATGTGGGTGTCTTTATGGCTCCCTTATTTTTAAGTTGGATTGATAAATTCCTCAATACCAAATCTTTATCAAAAGGCTTTATTGCCTTTGTGATAATACATATAATCTTAATTGCAATATTTGTCTATAGAAATAGGATGAACAAAAGAAACAGATAAAAAGGACTGTTGCAAAGATTAATCCATTCTGCAACAGCCCTTATATTAGCTATTTAAGATAAACATCATCATATGAGTCATCCTTTTCAAACTTATCTCTTATATAAGGACAAGAAGGGATGATTTTTTTATTATTCTCTCGAGCATATTCTACAAGTTTGTCTACAAGCTTTCCTGCTATACCTTGACCACCATATTCTTTTTCTACTCTAGTATGGACAGCATCTATAACATTTCCCTTAAAAATCATATCTATAAGGCCTATTTTCTTATTTCCATCAAAAACTTGTACTTGTTTTTCTTCTTCATTAATTTTGTATTCCATTATATCACCTCATTATATATATACCCAAAATTAGCAACAATAATATATAGATAGATTATAATTAATTATATATAGATTTTTAATATTAATTTTAGTGGGTATAAATATAAAAATGAATTTTTAGAAATAGAGAGGAAATAAATATGAAAAGAGAATATAGCTATGGCTCAGTGTTTATAGTTAATATGATATTTGCTATTTTAAGTGGTCTAGCATCTTATGTAATTATGACATTACTTAACCTAAATGAATCAAACTTTTTAGTAGGATTTATAAGAGGTATTATTACTTTGTTTTCTTCATTTTTGATTACTGCAGGTCTTATAAATAATAGAACTGGTGGAGTTGGGGATTATCTTAATCAAGTAAGTAGAATTAATGGAAAAGTTATTATAATCAACCTTTTAGTTTTACTTATATCAACAGCAATAACGTATTTATTAGGAACAGGAGCAATATTATCAGTTATTAGTAAAAATCCACTATCATTATTATCAGCTACTTCTGTTGGATATTTAGCAACAATAGTTTTTGACCTACTAACAACTTATACCAATCACATTTTAGTAGATCCTAGAAACAAAAACCAACCAATAAGCGAGTCAATCAAAGATATATTTAGCACAAGTATAAAACTTTTAGGAAAAACAATTACAGTATATTTACTTTATATTCTTATACCAGTTGCTATTTTAGCTGGTCTTTTAACAATTCTTTTTCTTGCAACTGATGACCCTATGACTACATTGGGAATAGGAGTTATAGTTGGTGGATTATTTTTTATATACTTTTTGATTATAGGACCTATAATTAGGGCGAGAATTGCAGATAACTACCTTGACTATAAAGGTGATTTAAAAAGAGAAGATGATATCTTTACAGAAGAAAGATATGACAATAATCATACAATAACAAGAAATGTATAAAAAAGCTAGGTTAATTAATTAGCCTAGCTTTTAAAAATTTTATATTTTTTTATTTAAAATCCTCATAGCCCATAAGGTAGCTATAATAGAAACCCCAACATCTCCAAATACTGCAAGCCACATTGGAGCGTAACCAAATAGTCCTAGGATAAGTATTATTATTTTAGCTAAAAGTATGAAAGATAAGTTCTCTTTGGCAGTCTTATCGACTATTTTTGAAATCTTTATTAAATCTTTAATCTTTGAAACTTCTCCATTTACTATAAGTATATCTGATGCTTCTATAGCAAGATCTGATGCAGTTTGTCCCATAGAAATACCAACATCAGCACTTTTTAGAATAGGGCCATCATTTATACCATCACCCAAATATATAACAGAGTGTCCTTTTTTTTGTTCATCTCTCAAAAGCTCTAACTTTTCATCAGGAAGAAGTTTTGCACAATATCCTATTCCAAGTTCTTTAGCAACCTCTATAACTGCCTTTTCATCATCACCAGATAAAACAGCAATTTGATTGAAATTTTCCCTTATATCATCTATAGTTTCTTTAGCATCATCTTTTAACTTATCTTGTAAGATAATCTTACATACCAAAAGATTATTTATAGTCATATAAACAGCCTTGCCATTAGTATTATCAACTTCACCTACAAAGTCAGCAGATCCTATCTTTATTTCATTGTTTTCATAAGTTCTAGCCCAAACTCCCATGCCAATTATATTTTTACTAGCAATAAAATAGGAAGGATTATCGTTTCTGTTGAGGCTATTTACAATTGATTTTGCTATAGGATGATTTGAAAGTTTTTCAAGATTATATATATAATCAAGGATAAGATTTTTACTATAATCTGTGTAGTAGACTATAGTTTCTATATCAAACTCTCCTTTGGTTAAGGTACCTGTCTTGTCTGTAAAAAGGGTATCAGAATCCATAATCTTTTCAAAAAAATTGCTTCCCTTAAGAAGAATTTTATTCTTACTAGCAAGACCAAGTCCTGATATATAAGTTAAGGGAATCGAAATAACCAAGGCACAAGGACAGGCTATAATTAAAAATGTTCCAGCTCTTAGAAGATATTCCCTCAAACCAAATCCCAAAAGTGGTGGGATAATAGCGATAAAAGTCGCAAGAGCTACTACTATGGGAGTATATATTTTAGCAAATCTTGTAATAAGTCTTTCACTATCAGACTTCCTTTCATTAGATTCTTCGATAAGCTCAATAATTTTATTTGCAATAGAATCATCAAATACCTTGCTAGCCCTATATCTTATAATGCCACTTGAAAGAATTGAAGATGATAAAATTTTAGAACCACTTTTAATAGATTTTGGCAAAGACTCTCCTGTAAGAGAGGAAGTATCCAAAAGTCCCTCACCATCTATAACAATTCCATCAACAGCAATCTTTTCACCATCACTGGCAAGTATTATATCGCCTATTTCTATATCTTCTATGTCAACTTCTGTAAAAGTTCCATCAGGATTTACCTTTTGTGCCTTTTGGGGAACTATATCCATAAGGGATTTTATATTATCCCTAGACTTATCTGTAGCTATATCTTCAAAAACTTCTCCAAAAGAATAAAAAATCAACACAGCCAAGGCTTCTTCATATTGACCTAATAAAAATGCTATAAAAGTTGCTATCGTTATAAGAAAATTTTCATCCATACTATTGCCATGGGTGATTGAATAAATCCCTCTTTGAAAAATTCCCCCACCAAGTAGGAGGTAAACAATCAAAAAGCCCATAACAATAGAAAACTTCTTGCCTACATGACTATAATACCTATATAAAATAAAGCTAATAATAGTAAAAAACAAGAGTCTTAGAAGATTGACCTTGTTTTCTTTTGACATATTTTTGAAAACTTCCATTTAATAAACCAACTTTGCATCATATTCTATGGACTTTATAATCTTAGATGACTCTTCTAAAATATAGTCTATATCGACACCATCATCTAAATCAAGTTTCATCTTTTGGCTTATAAATGAAATATTTACATCCTTTACACCATCGAGTTTTTTTATTTTATCTTCCATCTTAGATGCACAAGAAGGACACCCTAAATTTTCTATTTTATATTTCTTTTTCATAATTGCTCCTAACTAAAACCTAGCTCATATAATGAAACAAAAGGGACATATCATTAAAAAAGCTAGATTTTTTAAAATTGAATTATATATATTTTAATAATTATGTGAAAATCATTGACTAAAATCGCTTAAATGCTTACAAAATTCATCTACTATTACTGCATAAGATAAAAATATTTGATTATTTTTATCAAATGAATATATAATGCTATATTATTTCTCCCATAAATGTTCAAGTCCCATTTTTATTATTGTCTTCACATGGTCATCTGCCAAAGAATATATCATTGACTGACCAGCTCTTTTTGAACTTATTAGGTTTGTTTCCTTTAAATATCTTAGTTGGTGGCTTATAGCAGATTGAGTCATTTCAAGTTCTGTTGAAATCGTATTTACATTTTTTCCTTCATCAAAGAGAGAATAGAGTATCCTTATTCTTGTTGAGTCAGAAAAAACTTTAAATAAATCCGCCAAATCAAACAAGTCATTGTCAGATATGTTTTTTAATAATTTTCCCATATTACATCCTTTCATATGAATATCTACCCATAAAAAATTATAGCAGAAAGTATGCTAATCGGCAAACTTGTCCAGTTTATAATCCCTAGTGAAAAGATTGAAATTAAACTATTAAAGTGTATACTAAATAGGACGATTAATGACTTATTATATTTATTTATATAAGGAAGTGTTATATGATAGAAAATAAATTTATCCTAAAATCAGACTATTCTCCAAAAGGAGATCAGCCTGAAGCTATAAAAAAACTTGTAAATGGATTAAAAAAAGGTAAAAAACACCAAATACTCCAAGGAGTTACAGGTTCAGGTAAGACCTTTACTATGGCTAACATTATTCAAGAGGTTCAAAAACCAACCTTGGTCCTTGCCCATAATAAGACACTTGCCTACCAATTGTTTACAGAATTTAAGGAATTTTTCCCAGACAATGCAGTAGAATATTTTGTATCCTACTACGATTACTACCAACCAGAAGCCTATGTTGCAGCAACTGATACCTACATAGCTAAGGACTCATCTATAAATGATGAGATTGACAAGCTTCGTCACTCGGCTACTATGAGCCTTTTTGAAAGGCGTGATGTAATAATAGTAGCAAGTGTATCTTGTATATATGGTTTGGGAGATCCTCAAGAATATAGAAAATTAGTCCTATCTCTTAGACCAAGTCAAGAGATAAGCCCAGAAGAAGTCATGAAAGAACTTATTGATAGGCAATTCGTAAGAAATGACTTTGACTTTTCTCGTGGAACATTTAGAAAAAGAGGAGATGTACTTGATATATTCCCAGCTGGAAATGATGAAAAAGCTATTAGAGTAGAATTTTTTGGTGATGAAATAGATAGGATTTCAGAATTTGATTCTCTAACAGGCAAAATCCAATCCCATATATCCCATGCCTACATCTATCCTGCAAGTCACTATGCTACAACAAGTGAGAAAGCAGAAGCTGCCATTGTTACTATAAAAGAAGAATTAAAAGAAAGGCTAGCTGAGCTTGAAAATGAAAATAAACTTGTAGAAGCCCAAAGACTTGAACAAAGAACAAACTATGATATAGAGATGCTTGAAGAGATAGGATTTTGTTCGGGTATAGAAAACTACTCAAGACATATGTCCCAAAGACCAGCAGGTTCAAGACCTTATACCCTTATAGACTACTTCCCAGATGACTTTATCCTTTTTGTAGACGAATCTCACGTATCAATTCCTCAAGTTGGAGGAATGTATGAAGGAGATAGGTCAAGGAAGCAAAACTTAGTAGATTATGGATTTAGACTTCCATCAGCCCTTGACAATAGACCACTAAAATTTCCTGAGTTTGAAGAACTCATAAAACAAGCAATTTACGTATCAGCAACACCAGGAGATTATGAACTTAGAAAAACTGGTGGAGAAGTTGTAGAGCAAATTATAAGACCAACAGGGCTTTTAGATCCTAAGATAGATGTAAGACCTGTTGAAAATCAAATAGATGATTTAATAGAAAATATATATAAAACTATAGAAAAAGAAGAAAGAGTCCTTGTTACTACTCTAACAAAAAGAATGGCAGAAGATTTGACAGACTATTTGTCAGAAAATGGAATCAAGGTAAAATACCTTCACTCAGATATAAAAACCATAGAACGTAGTGAAATAATAAGAGATTTGAGATTAGGAAAGTTTGATGTTTTAGTCGGAATAAACCTCCTTCGTGAAGGTCTTGACCTTCCAGAAGTTTCTCTTATAGCAATACTAGATGCAGACAAGGAAGGATTCTTAAGAAGCGAAACCTCTCTTATTCAAACTATAGGAAGAGCAGCAAGAAACTCAGAAGGTCATGTAATTATGTATGCAGACAAGATTACCAAATCTATGAAAAAGGCCATAGCCGAAACTGAAAGAAGAAGGTCCATCCAAAAAGACTTCAACAAAAAGCATGGTATAACTCCAACAACCATAAAGAAAAATATCTCGGAAATTATCCAAGTTACCAAGTCTGCTGAAGAAAAAGACCAAGAAATCAGAGATGAATTCTCATCAGATCAAATTGATACTATTCTAATCAATATGGAAGCAGAAATGTATAAAGCTGCGGAAGAATTAGACTTTGAAAGGGCAGCAAGGCTTCGTGATCAAATAACAAAGATGAAAAAACAGTTAGCAGAGGTG
Source organism: Anaerococcus faecalis (assembly GCF_013371425.1). Lineage (NCBI taxonomy): Bacteria > Bacillati > Bacillota > Tissierellia > Tissierellales > Peptoniphilaceae > Anaerococcus > Anaerococcus faecalis. Next base: position 7,569 of record NZ_JABVBA010000013.1, on the reverse strand, counting down.
TAAAATGAGTGAAAATAAAATAGTAATAAGGGGAGCAAGAACAAATAACCTAAAAAATATAAATCTTACTCTTCCTCGTGATAAAATGATTGTATTTACTGGACTTTCCGGATCTGGAAAGTCCACTTTAGCCTTTGATACAATTTATGCTGAAGGTCAAAGAAGATATGTGGAGAGCCTATCTTCATATGCTAGGCAATTTTTGGGAAACCTAGATAAGGCTGATGTTGATTCTATAGAAGGGCTTTCCCCATCTATCTCAATAGATCAAAAAACAACAAACAGAAACCCAAGATCAACAGTGGCAACAGTTACAGAAATATACGACTATTATAGACTTTTATTTGCAAGGATAGGCGATCCTTACTGCCCAGTTTGTGGTAAAAAAATAGAGGCCCAATCTATAGATCAAATGGTAGATAGGATTCTAAAATTAGATGATAAAACTCGTATTCAAATCCTTGCTCCAGTAGTAAGGGGAAAAAAGGGGCAACACAAAAAAAAGCTTGAAAATATTCAAAAAATGGGATATGTAAGGGTTATGATAGATGGACAGCCTTATGAGATAGAAGATGATATAGAACTTTCTAAAACCAAAAAACATGACATATCTATAATAGTAGATAGGATAGTAATAAAAGAAGGCATAGAATCAAGACTTGCAGATAGCTTAGAAACATCCCTCAAGCTTACAGAAGGTTTAGTTGAGATAAATGTTATAGGGGGAGATGACTTTATGCTTTCATCAAAACTTGCTTGTCCAGATGGTCATGTTTCCTTACCAGAGATTACACCAAATATGTTCTCCTTTAATGCACCCCAAGGTATGTGCCCTGAGTGTAATGGATTAGGTTTTCACCTACAAATCGACCCAGAGCTTGTAATACCAGACAAGAGCCTATCCATAAACCAAGGAGCCATAGACCCATATGCCACAAGTGCTAAGGGAACTTATTATAATGAAATGATAAAAGCCATAGCTCAAAATCATAACTTTGACCTTGATGAACCAATTAAAAATGCTCCAAAGGAAATGATAGATGAAATACTTTATGGAACAAAAAAGGAAATTTCCTTTATGTTTGACAGTCATTTTTCGGGTAGAAAAAGATTCACAGGACATTTTGAAGGAGCGATAAAAAACCTATCCGATAGGTATGAAAGGACAAACTCAGATACCCAAAAGAAAAGAATGAGAGATTTTATGAGTGAAGAAGAATGTAAGACTTGCCATGGGGCAAGACTTAAACCTGAAATTCTTTCTATAAAGGTAGGAGAGATGTCTATATCAGATATAGCTAATATGTCTGTGGATAAAACAATAGAGTTTTTTGATAATTTAAAACTTGAACTAATGAAAGCAAAGATTGCAGAACTTATAATAAATGAGATAAAGGCAAGACTTAAATTTTTGCAAGATGTTGGCCTAGGCTACCTATCCTTATCAAGGTCTGCGGCAACCCTTTCAGGAGGGGAAAGTCAAAGAATAAGACTTGCAACCCAAATAGGCTCAGGACTTGTAGGAGTATGCTATGTATTGGATGAGCCTTCCATAGGGCTTCACCAAAGAGATAATAATAAATTGATTAAAGCTTTAAGAGATTTAACAGATATAGGAAACACACTAATAATAGTAGAACATGATGAAGATACCATGAAGGCTGCGGACTATCTTGTAGATATAGGACCAGAAGCAGGTGTTCATGGTGGACAGATAGTTGCCAAGGGTAGTCTAGAAGATATAGAAAATGAAAAAAGATCTATAACAGGAGCCTACCTATCAGGCAAAAAGAAGATTCCAGTACCAGAAAAAAGAAGAAATTGGAATAAGTATATAGAAGTTAAAAATGCTAGAGAAAATAACCTTAAAGGCATAGATGTAAAATTTCCCTTATCAACATTTACAGCAGTAACAGGAGTATCAGGCTCTGGAAAATCATCCCTAGTAAATGAAATACTTTATAAATCAATAACAAAAAAGTTAAATAAGACAAAAACCCACCCAGGAAAACACGATTCAATAGAAGGGGTTGATCAAATTGATAAAATTATATCTATAGACCAATCCCCAATAGGAAGAACCCCAAGGTCAAACCCTGCAACCTACACCAAACTCTTCGACAATATAAGAGATGTTTTTGCTATGACCAATGAGGCCAAGATGAAAGGCTACGACAAGGGAAGATTCTCCTTTAACGTAAAGGGAGGAAGGTGCGAAGCTTGTAAGGGTGATGGAACAATAAAAGTAGACATGATGTTCTTGCCAGATGTATATGTACCATGTGAAGTATGTCATGGTAAAAGATACAATCGTGAAACCCTTGAAGTAAAATACAAGGGAAAAGACATATCAGAAGTCTTAGATATGACAGTAGAAGATGCTCTTAAATTTTTTGAAAACCATCCATCTATAATAAGAAAACTACAAACCCTTTATGATGTAGGACTAGGCTATATAAAATTAGGACAACCATCCACAGAACTTTCAGGAGGAGAGGCTCAAAGAGTAAAACTTGCATCAGAACTTGCAAAGAGATCAACCGGTCAAACCTTATACATCCTAGATGAACCAACGACAGGACTTCATATGGCAGATGTCCATAAACTTATAGAAGTTTTAAATAGGTTGGTAGAGCAAAATAATACAGTACTAGTAATAGAACACAACCTAGATGTAATAAAAGTAGCTGACTATATAATAGATTTAGGACCAGAAGGTGGCGATGGTGGTGGAAGCTTAGTAGCAAGTGGAACACCAGAAGAGATAGCCAAGTGTAAAAAATCATATACAGGACAATTTCTTAAAAAAGTCTTATAGAACTAAACGCCTTAGGGCGTTTTTTCTATATTCATATAGAATTTTAAAAGCACAATCTTTATACAAATTATAAAGAGGAATATAAGTAAAATTAAAATTTTTATATAAAATAAATAATTATTCATTGACTTAAAACATAATCTATAAATAAAATAATCATAAAAATAATCTTATCAATAAACATCTCGAAATATCAAATAAATCTTTTGTAAATAAATATGAATAAAATAAGCATATTTTTTTCAAAAACTTAAAACTTGCAATAATCATTAAAAATATTTGGTTTAAACTTATATAATGTGGTATAATCTTTTAAAGAAATAAGGCGTTAGGATAGCTAAATTATCTTATAAATCATGATAAGATTATTATTGACTATCACTGACAATACCCAATATTTCTTATAAAATATTTATAAATAATATCTACCAAAGTCAATTTGGATATAATTAACCTATTATATCTAAAATTAGATTAAAGTAGATATTATTAAAGTTATCTTAAAGATAAGAAAGGAAAAATATGAAAAATTTGAGAGGATTTGAGGAAGTTATTAAAAATAATAAGTCTAAAAATCAAAACAAAAAACCTAAATATGCAATGAGGAAACTAACGGTGGGCTTAGTATCTTGTATGATGGGTTACTTAATAGCTTTCACTCCATCAGTTTCTAATGCTGCAGAAGTTGGAACAGAAAATGTAGCACCAAAAGAAGCAGCACCAGAAGAAACTAATGCAGGGGTAGAAGGGGATCAAACGCCAAAAGAAGCGATTTCACCAGCTGGAGAAACTAGTGAAGCAACATCAGCTAATCCAACCACAGAGAAAGCTGTTGCTCCTAACAAAGACAGTCAACCAGCAGGAGAGCTTAATACAAGTAAGGAAAATGCCCCACAAGCTGAAACAGCAAGTGGAGAAGTAGTTAAAAAACAAGCTGATAGTTTTAATGCAAGCATTAAAGATATAACAGTTAAAGAAAATCAAGAAATAAACTACAAAGATGCTGTTGAAAACCTACCACAAGATGCCAAACTTGAAGTACTTACTCCAGCAAAAACAGACAATATTGGAGAAAGTATAGCTAAGGCTAAAATAGTATTTTCAGATGGTTCTGAAAAAGAAATTAAAATAAAAGTTACAGTTGAAGCTAACGATGAGTTATCTGCTAATAGCCAAGCTACAGAAGCAACAACTGAATCTGCTGGTTCAAATGTTGCAAAAAGAAGAGTGCCAAGAGCCGCTTCAATGATAGCAAATAATACAGATGGAATAGCTACAAGAGAAGCTGCTGCTCCTGAAGATACTACTACAGATAAAAATGCCAAAAATGCTGTTCATGGATATGTAGGAGTTCAATCATCAGGAGACATAAACCTAAATTTAGGATCCGCTACAGGTGGAGCATTTACTCCAGTTGAAGGCGTAAGAGTATATTTCCAATGGTTTGAAAATGGTGGCTATGTTTCCCCAACCTATACAACAGTATCAGGTCCTGATGGAAGGATACACTTGGCTATTAAGCCATTCTTGGCTGCAGATGGAAAAATCATTAAATTTGACGCTGATCCAACAGTATCAGGAGGAAATGAAAGATATAAGTTTTGGGTAGATGAAAAAACAATTCCTGAAAAATATCAACTCCAATATATTATAGGCGAAAATGTTGTAATACCAGATGCGGGACTTCCAATAACACAAGGTGGAGCTAGTTCAGATACTGTATCAAACACTCATAATAACTGGAAAGTTCTTCTTATGGAAAAACCAAAAGAAGATATGCATAAGGAAGCTACACCAACTGAAGTTAGAGCTGATGGTGGTTTTGTAGAAGGAACAGTAAGCTATGATTATAATTCAGGAATTGGTGGAGTTCAATGGAATACTGTAGCTGATAAGACTTCTCCAGCACAAGGTGTTACAGTAAAGGCATCATATCTTTCTGATTATGCTTTAAAGCAAATCTATAGTGAAGATACTGTAGCTAGAATGAGTTTAAGGTCAGTTGATGATATACGTGGAAGTGGATGGACAAAAGCATTAGAAAACCAACTTCAAGATTGGATAAAAACCCAAATCGCAACTGATCCTGATAGATGGATTGCAGAAACAGTTTCTGCCCAAACAAATGCTGAAGGTAAGTATTTGATTCAATTCAAGGGAACTTGGGGTGATTATAAAAATGCAGATGCTGGTAAAAAAGAATATACCTATAAAGTAGGGGATCCTTCAAGTGGACAAATTTGGAATAGGTGGACTGATGAGCAAATTGCAAGACTTGGACAAGTTGCAGATTCTGCAAGCGAAGGTGGTTTTACAACATCTGCTACAACAAACCAAAAGAAGCATGTAAATTATGATTGGCTATTTGTATCATTAGAAGGTGCAGATAACTTACGTGAGATGACTCCATATAATAATAACCAATATACACTTATGCATAATACCTATGGTATCCATAGTGGATGGTCAGGAGTAGGATTTAGCACTGGAGTTACAAATGCGACAAACTCTTCCTTAAGAGCAGACTTTGCCCTAGCACCAGCTGAAATTAAATTTAATATCGTAAACTATGATGCAGGAGCAAATACCGCAACACCAGGAGATATTGCAAAAACATCTACTCAAGGTCTACCATATTCTAATACACCAGATTCATTTAGAATAGTTTGGTATGATGAAAAGGGAGCTGAAGTTAAGTCAGAAGATATTTCAAAACCAAATTCTCTAGGAGCATTACCAGAAGCAACACTTGATACAAGTGGAGTTAAAGAGAACAAACTTTATACTGCAAAACTTTATAGGGTTGACTCAAGAGGTAACAACGCAGAGCTTTTAGCTGTAGATTCATTTGCAGTTATAGTGGATAAATATATTGGTTCAGTATATGATGATTTTACCCATGATACTAAGGGTACAAAAGGTGCAACATTTAGTGCTCAAGGATTACCTAATGGTTTAGAGATAGATAGCAATACTGGAATTATTAGTGGTAAACCAACTGAAGCTGGAAAATTTGATGTGACAGTTACAACAACTGTAAATGATCAATCAGGAGCTCTTTCAGCTAATAGAACATATAGTTATTTAATAACTGATTCACCAGTTCCAGAAGGAATGGTTGGAAAAGAATACAATCAAACTGTAAGTCCAAAAGCAATTGACGGTTATGTATTTAAAAATGTTAAAGTTGAATTGACAAGTGCAATAGCAGGTCTTACAGCTGAAAATAATACTATATCAGGAACACCAACAGTTGCTGTTGATGCAGATCAAGAAAAAACTAATGTTGATGTAACATATGATATATATAAATTAAATGATAATAATGAAGAAGTTCTATTTGCAGAAGGACATGTAGATCATGTACCATTAGTAATAAAACAAGCTGATAAAGCAACTTCATATGAGCCTCACTATGAAGAAACACAAGCAAAAGTAGGAGAAGAAGTTACAACTAATGTTCCAAGCTTTACAGATATTGAAAATGCTCCAACTCCAATACCAGACGGAACAAAATTTGAATTAGGTGATAACCCACCAGCTAATGCTAGTGTTAATCCTCTAACAGGTGCTGTAACATATACACCAAGTGCAGGAGATGCAGGAAAAACTATAAATGTTCCAGTAAAAGTAATTTATTCAGACGACACAACAGATACTACAACAGCAAAAATCAACGTAGAAAAATTAGACGACATAATTGAAGTAACAGACCCTAATCAAGAAACACCACAAGGATATGTAAGAGTAACACTTGAAAGTGGAAAAAATATTGCTAGTATTACTGGAACACAAGCTTATGATGTCAAAAATGATGGAACTGTTAAATATTCTGATCTAATAAATGAGATTACTAAAGATGGTTCTAAGACTACAATAAATGTTGATCCTATAACTGGTAGAAACTCTTTAGAGTGGTCAGTAGATGGTAAAGAAGTAGTTCCAACTGATTATCCAACAACAGATACTACACTTAAAGTCAGCGCTAAAGATGCCTATGCTCCAAAGGGAACTGAACAAACTGTACAAAAGGGAGCTGTGGTTGATGCCAAAGATTCAATAGCAAATAAGGATACACTTCCTGAAGGAACAACATACGAATTTGTAGATGATAAAGGAGATCCGATTACTCCAGATACAAATTCAATTGGAGAAAAGGATGTAAATGTTAAAGTAACTTATCCAAATCCAACAGAAAATGGTGGACCAACAATTGTTAAGACAAAGATTAACGTAATAGAAGAAAAAACAGAAGCTGAAAAGAATCCAGCAGTAGCTCCAGAAAAGACAACTGTTGAAAACAAAGAGAAATTAACACCGGAAGAAAAGCAAGAAGTTGAAGCAAAAGTTAAGAAATCAAATCCAGAAGCAACAAAAGTAGAAGTTAAAGACGATGGAAGCGTAACATTAACTTACAAAGATAATTCAACAAATACTCTAACACCGGAACAAACAATAGTTGAGAGAGAAAAAACAACAGTAGAAGGCGAACCAACAGAAGTTAACCCTACTAACGAAGAACAAAAAACAGGTTTAACAGTTAAAAACCAAGATGAAACTACACCAACAACAGTAACAGCCAAAGATGAAGACGGAACAGAAATTCCAGTAAAAGTCGATCCAGAAACAGGAGAAATCAAGGTAACACCAGGAACAAATGTAGATGGACCAATAACTGTTACAATTCAAGACGATGACTTCAAGACAGAAGACAATCCAAAGGGAGAAATCACAAAAGAAGTTCCAGTAAC
>NZ_JABVBA010000012.1:0-66981 GCF_013371425.1 Anaerococcus faecalis | reverse complement strand
ACGTTACTGCCTTATGGGAGATACGAATTACTGGAAACCAGTCAACATCTAACTTATTCGTAAACAGTTAAAAGATAAGAGGACTCACTCTTTTTTACGAGATAAAATCTCAAGGATAAAACGAGTGTCTCTATCTAATACAAATATTATACAGCTAAACTGAATAATATTAAGTAATTAAAGGGTTATAGGTTACCTTTACAACCTAATTATATTATATAAGGAGAAAGTTATGAAATTAAAAAATATAGGAAAGTTAATACTAGGATTAGCTTTATGCCTTACAGTAGTAGGCTGTCAAAATAATGAAAGTAATAATAAAGAATCAAACAAGGCTGCTGCTTCTAAGGCAGAATCAAATAAAAATAGTAATGAAGCTAAAAAAACTGGCAATTTGACAATATTTGCAGCTGCATCAATGACTGATGTATTAGATGAATTAAAGTCAGAATTCCAAAAAGAAAATCCTGGTAGTGAATTAACATTTAACTTCGATTCTTCAGGAACACTTAAAACCCAAATTGATTCTGGGGCCAAGGCAGATGTATTCATATCGGCAGCTCAAAAACAAATGAATGGGCTTGAAGAGGAAAATAAACTTGAAAATGATACAAGAATAGATTTATTAGAAAATGAGGTAACTCTTGCAATAGCTAAGGGAAGTGATAAAAAAATCACAGATTTCAAAGACCTTTCATCGGATAAGGTAGATAAAATTGCCTTAGGTAATTCTGATGTACCGGTTGGACAATATTCTGAAGAAATCCTAAAGAAACTAGGAATCTGGGATGAAATCCAAGACAAAATTACTTTCGGTTCAAATGTAAGAGAAGTTACAACATGGGTAAGTGAAAAAACTGTAGATTGTGGAATAGTTTATAAAACAGATGCGATTATAGCCGACCTTGATGTAGTAGCAGTAGCAGATGATTCAATGCTTGAAAATAAGGTAATATATCCTGCAGCAGTTCTTAAAGATTCTCAAAATAAAGAATTGGCTAAGAAATATATTAAATTCTTACAATCAGAAAAAGCATCTGAAATCTTCAAGAAATATGGTTTTAAACCATTAGGAAAATAAAATGGATTTATTTCCTTTATATAACTCTGTTAGAATAGCCTTAATATCTTCGGTAATTATATTCTTTCTAGGTATTTTTGCAGCTTACTATATAAGGAAATTACCTGCAAAAGTAAAGGGGGTAATTGATGTAATACTAACCCTCCCCTTGGTCTTGCCTCCTACTGTTGTAGGTTTTTTTCTAATTAAAATTTTAGGACCTAATTCAAGCTTAGGCTCTACTGCGATAGATTATTTTAACCTACCCCTTATCATGAATTGGTATTCAGCAATTTTTGCAACAGTTATAGTAACATTTCCCCTTATGTATAGAACAACAAGAGGAGCTTTTGAAGCCTACAATGAAAACTTATCCTTTGCTGCTCAAACCTTGGGGAAGTCTAATACTTGGATATTTCGGAAAATTATTCTTCCAAATTGTAAGAAGGGAGTTATGGCAGGACTTGTCTTATCCTTTGCTAGAGCTTTGGGAGAATATGGTGCAACTTCGATGGTTTCAGGTTATACTCCAGGAAAGACGGCTACAATTTCAACCTCGGTTTACCAATATTGGAGAATAGGACAAGATGAACTAGCCTATAAGTGGGTTTTAATAAATGTATTGATATCATTTGTAGTATTAGTTGCCATAAATTTCTTAGAAGATAAGACACCTGAAAAAAAGGAAATGTCCCATGCTTAAATTAGATATTAGAAAAGATTTTGGAAATTTTAAACTAGATATAAACTTTGAAAGTGAAAAAGGAGTTTTGGGAATCCTAGGAGCATCTGGATCTGGAAAAAGTCTTAGCCTAAAAGCTATAGCAGGGATTGTAAAACCTGATAAGGGAAAGATTATCTTAAATAATAGGGTTTTATTTGACTCTGATAAAAAGATAAATATTCCCACTAAAGATAGGAAGGTTGCCTATTTATTTCAAGATTATGCTCTATTTCCTAATATGACAGTCTATGAAAATATAAAATGTGGTTTTAGGGAAAAAAAGGAAAATTATCAAGAAATAATATATAAAAAGCTTGATGAACTTCATATATACCATATCAAAGATAAGATTCCTGATGAGATTTCAGGAGGGGAAAAGCAAAGGGCAGCACTTGCAAGAATTCTTGTAAATGAGCCTGAAATTCTTCTGTTGGATGAGCCTTATTCTGCCATAGACGGTTATTTGAAGTGGTCAATAGAACTTGATATAAAAAATATAATAGAAGAGTATAAGATACCAACCCTATTTGTATCCCATGATAGGGATGAGATATATAGGATGTGTGATGAAATAGTCATAATGGATAAGGGAAAAAGTGAAGATAAGAAAGAAACTAAAGAACTTTTCAACAATCCAAAAACTATGGCTGCAGCAGAGCTTTCAGGTTGTAAAAACTTTTCAAAGATTAAAAAATCAGAAAAAGGTATTTATGCTATAGATTGGGACTTGGACTTGTCTATTGAAGATGTCAAAAATCGTGACTTTATCGGTATAAGAGCTCATAATATAAAAGTTTCAAGCGAGAAATCAGGAGAAAATTCTTTTGAATTAGAGCTTTTAAAGGAAATTGAACAGACTTTTAATATGTGTCTTATTATTAGGAAGAAATCTGGAAAGGGAATATTATCGGCTTTTTTAGAAAAAGAAGATTGGAAAAAATTAAAAAATGAAAAAAACTTATATTTTTCTATAAGAAAAGAAGACATAATGTTTCTTAAAGAAAAAAATAGCTAGAATAGATAAACTATCCTACAAATTGCTTTTAAAACAATAGTGGAGTAAGTTCGCTTTCTAGCTATTTTTTTTGATTTTTTCAATTGCATTTAAGGCTTTTTTTATTTCGTCTTTTGTATTGTAATATGAAAGGCTCAATCTTACTATGCCTTGTTTTTCAGTTTTATAATTTTTATGAAAAAGTGGGGCACAGTGACTTCCTGCCCTTGTACATATAGAGTAGTCATCCCATAGCTTCATAGCTACATAATTTGCAGACAAATTTTTTATATTAAAGGATACAATAGGAACAGATTTTTTGCTAAAGTCCTTGTAAAAGATAAGATTATCTATATTTCTTAGTCCATCAGAAAGATATCTTGTGAGATCATCAAGCTCTATATAGTGGGGATTTTTAAGGGCGAGCTTAACAGCTTGGTTTAATCCTGCAAAAGAATGAACATTTTCTGTACCAGGCTCAAAAAGGTCTGGAAGGGATTGAGGTTGTTTTTTTGAAAAAGAATTAAAACCAGACCCACCTGAAAATACTTGTTTAAAGTCAAAATCCCCATTTACAACAAAACCCCCAGTTCCTTGGGGAGCGTGAAGTCCCTTATGGCCTGTAAATAAAAATATAGTATTATCATATTTACTTATGTCAAAGTCAACATATCCAGCAAGCTGAGCTCCATCTATGATTAAAATCAAATTATTTTTCTTACAAATAGCATAAGCTTTGTCTATATCTGTGACCATACCAGATATATTTGATGCTCCAGTTAATATAAGTGCTTTGCTATTATCTCTTATATTATTTTCTATTTCAGAAAGTCTCAGGCTAAAATTATCAAGCCCTATATAGGATATGGAAAGTCCATCTTTTTCTAGGTCATATAGGGGTCTTAGGACAGAGTTATGTTCTGAAATGCTTGTTATAATATGGTCATATTTTGAAAAAAGTGACTTTATAACAAAGTTAAGACCAAAAGTTACATTACTAGTCAAAACCACATTTAGTGGATTATCCATACCAAAAAGCTTTCCTACATTCTTTCTTGTTTCCATTAAAAGCTTCAAAGAATTTAAGCTTTGAATGTAGGCACCCCTTGAAGGATTTGCAAAATTTCTCGAATAAATTGCATTATAGACTGCTTTTGCAACAGACTCGTCCTTATCTATAGTTGTTGCAGCATTATCAAGATAAATCATAGCTTAAAACCTCAGGCTTTCTATCTTTATAAATAAGTCTATATCTTTCCTTATATAAAAGATTAGACTTTTCAATTATATTTTCTACTTTTTCTCTATCTTTTTCTTCAAACCTAAGGCAAAGACCACATCCTGCATCAATTTCAGCTAAGAGTGGGACAAGTCTTGCCCTTACAGAATTTTTCTCTACTAAGTCAAGAGCAAGGTAGGCTATATTGGAAGAATCAAATGTATAAATTATATAATCCATTATGGTCTGACAGTGTGGTGGATTCTCATTAAGGAGCAGATTTCATACATATTTGAAATCCTGCCAACTTTTAAGTCTTCCTTAAGTCCGTAGTGGTCAAGACATAGGCCGCATGAGATAATCTCAACTCCGTTTTTTTCGAGTTTTTTGAAATCTTCAATTGTATTTTCTCTTTGAGTAGTTAGGAAAACTCCTTTATTATAGCAGATTACATAGTCTGGAAGAACATCTTCTTCAGTAAGAGATACTAAAAAACTTTCAAGAAGTGACTTAGAAAATTCTTCATCTCCATCACCTATCCTATCAGAATCAAAAACTACAACATAGGAAGAAGATAGACTATCTTTACTTAGTTTTTCATCTTTGAATTCATCTAACTTATTGAAAGTAAGCTCGACATCTTTATTTTCAAGTTCTTTTAGTTCTACTTCAAAACCAGTCTGTCTGGCAAGTTTCTTAAGATTTTCTACAGCTATATCTTCATTAACTAAAACTTTAAAGCTTTCTTCACCACTTTTTATAACTCTTTTTGCCATTATTACTGGCATTGGACATTCTATTCCTCTTGCATCTATTTCTTTCATTTCCTTCTCCTTTATTCTATAAACACGCTCTTATCATATTTATTATAAATTTTTCCAATAATATTTGCATCAATACCAAAATTTCTAAGCTCTTTTATGGCACACTTGGCATCATCTTCATTGATACTTACCAAAAGTCCACCTGAAGTTTGAGGATCAAATAGAATTTCTTCAAGAACAAAATCATCTTTTAAAAACTCAACCCTATCCTCAAAATACATCCTATTTCTTTGTCCACCCTTGGTAAATATAAATTCACTAGCTGCCTTATAGGCTCCATCAAGTATTGGAATTTTTGATGAATCTATTATGGCGGTAAACTTATCAGAAAGCATCTCTCCTAAGTGACCCAAAAATCCAAACCCTGTAACATCAGTTGCAGCAGATATCCTATATTTTTCAAAAATTTCTTTAGCATACTTATTTAAATAAGTCATTGAAGCTATAGCCTTATTAAGTTCCTCCTTTCCTAATATACCCACAGAATAGGCATTGGTAACAAGGGTAACCCCTAAAGGCTTGGTAAGAATTAAAACATCATTCTTTTTAACGGTATTATTTCTCCAAAGTTTTTTAATATCTACTTTTCCTGTAATAGATAGTCCATACTTGATTTTGGGATCATGGATTGAGTGTCCTCCAACAAGGCTTGCTTTAGCCTCAATCATCTTATCTGCACCTCCTCTTAAAATCTCTCTTAGGATTTCAAGATTATAATCTTCTGGAAAAAGTACAATATTTAAGCCTGCAATTGGCTCGGCTCCCATGGCATATATATCACTTAAAGCGTTTGCACAAGCTATCTGACCAAAGCTAAAAGCATCTTCTACCATAGGTGGGAAAAAATCCATAGTAGAAACCACTCCATTTTCCTCGTCTATTTTTATAACTGCAGCATCATCCATGGTATCAAAACCTACTAGGATATCATCTCTTTTATAATTATTAATTGAAGAAAGGGTGGTTTCAAGACTTTCTTGGGGAATTTTGGCGTTACACCCTCCACAAACTTCTAGTTTAATATTTGTCATAATTATCCTTTCTAAATGTTGCAAAATTAACAATTATTTTAATTATACTTAAAATACTGTCAAATTCAACGAAAAAACAAACAGAAGAAAATAAAATTTTTTTTAGAAAACATTTTTTTAAGCCTTGCTTTTCGATATGTGATATGTTACTATAATACTAGAATAAGTTCTAGAAAGGAGAAAAAGTTGAAAGAAAGTTTTAACATTGTTTTAAATCAGCCAAACAAAAACGAATTAGCTGATTTAAGTTTCATTAATGAAGAAGAATCTTCAAAGGCTCAAAAATTTCATGCTAGCTTTCCTCAATATTCAGTAACACCTCTTAGAAGGCTAAGCAATTTAGCTGATCTTTTTGGGGTTAAGGATATTTTTGTGAAAGATGAGTCATTTAGATTTGGCTTAAATGCCTTCAAAGTATTGGGAGGATCTTATGCAATGGCCAAATACATAGCTCAAAAATTAGATATGGATATAGATGACTTGCCTTATGAGAAATTGGTATCAGATGATATTAAAAAGAAATTAGGTAAGCTCACCTTTATAACAGCTACAGACGGCAATCATGGTAGGGGTGTAGCTTGGACTTGTCAACAACTTGAACAAAATTGTGTAGTATTAATGCCTGATGGTTCAGCACTTGAAAGACGTGACAATATAAGGAAGACTGGTGCAAAATGTGACATAATGGATGGACTTAACTATGACGCTTGTGTAAGGCTTGCAAGTAAATATGCTGATGAAAAGGGATATATTATGGTCCAAGACACAGCATGGGAAGGATATGAAGAAATACCAACTTGGATTATTCAAGGTTATTCAACTCTTGCAAAAGAAGCTTATGACCAACTACAAGAAGTAAATAGTAAGCCAACCCATATATTTCTTCAAGCAGGAGTAGGTTCTTTTGCTACAGGAGTTACTGGATTTTTCTCAGATGAATATAAGGCAGACGAGAAGCCTTTTATAGGACTTATAGAACCAGAAAAAGCTAACTGCAACTATTTAACAGCAAAGATTAATGATGGAAAAATTCATAATGTTGAAGGTGAGATGGACACCATTATGGCAGGACTTGCTTGTGGTGAACCTGTAACAGTTGGTTATCCTATCTTAAAATCATACGTAGATGCTTTCCTTTCAGTTCCAGATTCATCTGCGGCAAGGGGTATGAGAATATTAGGAAACCCACTTGGAAATGACGAAAGAGTAATATCTGGAGAATCAGGAGCGGCAACACTCGGAGCTGTAAGTGAAATTCTTCAAAGAGAAGACTTAAAAGATATGAAAAAAGATTTGAAACTAGACGAAAATTCCGTAATACTTTTTATATCAACAGAAGGTGATACAGACTTTAAGCATTATAGACAAGTTTGTTGGGATGGATACTATACTAACGATGAAGAATATGAATATAAAAAAATAATAAGATAGGAGATAAAAAATGACACAAGATATAAACAAACTATTAGAAAAGTTAAACAATTTAGACTTTAAAAACCTTTATCAAGATGATTTTTTCCATACATGGGATAAGTCACAAGATGAGCTTGAAGCAATCTTTACAGTAGCAGATACTTTAAGAGCAATGAGAGAAAAAAATATCTCTCCTAAGATTTTTGATTCTGGTCTTGCAATCTCACTTTTCAGAGATAACTCAACTAGAACAAGATTCTCTTTCTCATCAGCAGCAAACCTTCTAGGACTTGAAGTTCAAGATTTAGATGAAGGAAAATCACAACAAGCTCACGGCGAAACAGTAAAAGAAACAGCAAACATGATTTCATTTATGGCTGATGTTGTTGGTATAAGAGATGATATGTATATCGGAAAAGGCTATAAATACATGAAAGACTTTGCTGAATATGTACAAGAAGGATATGACCACGGTATACTTGAACAAAGACCACACCTTGTTAATCTTCAATGTGATATTGACCATCCAACTCAATCAATGGCTGACCTTTTACATGTAATCCACGAATTTGGTGGAGTAGAAAACCTTAAAGGTAAAAAAGTAGCTATGACATGGGCTTATTCACCATCATATGGTAAACCACTTTCAGTTCCTCAAGGAATCTCAGGACTATTTACAAGATTTGGAATGGATGTTGTACTAGCTCACCCAGAAGGATATGAAATAATGCCAGAAGTTGAAGAAATAGCAAAAGAAAATGCTAAGAAATATGGTGGTTCTTTCACAAAAACAAACTCAATGGAAGAAGCATTTAAGGATGCTGATATAGTTTATCCTAAATCTTGGGCTCCATTTGCTGCTATGGAAGAAAGAACAGAACTTTATGGTAAGGGTGATCAAAAAGGAATAGATGAACTTGAAAAAAGACTTCTAGAACAAAACAAAGAACACATGGATTGGGCTGCTACAGAAGAGATGATGAAGCTTACAAAAGATGGAAAAGCTTTATATATGCATTGTCTACCAGCAGATATAACAGGACTTTCTTGTGAAGATGGAGAAGTTGATGAATCTGTATTTGATAGATATAGAGATCCACTTTACAAAGAAGCAAGCTACAAACCATATATAATTGCAGCTATGATTTTCTTACAAAAAGTAAAAGATCCACAAGCCACAATCAAAAAACTATTAGAAGCTAATAAAGAAAGATTATTAGATAAAGAAGAAAATAAATAAGCTAGGATAATAGAAGGAGATTATAGAATAAATGACAAATATAAATTATGATTTAGTTAAAGAAACAGCTCAAAAATATTCAGAAGATATGAATGCCTTTTTAAGAGATTTAATCTTAAAACATGGTGAATCATGTGAAGAAGGTCCAAAAGCTAAAAGAATCAAAGAAGAGATGGAAAAACTTGGATTTGATAAGGCTTGGATTGATGGACAAGGGAATGTACTTGGTGAAATGGGTACAGGTAAAAAACAAATTGCCTTTGATGGACATATTGACACAGTTGGTATAGGAAATAGAGATAACTGGGACTTTGACCCATATGAAGGATTCGAAGACGAAAATCTTATAGGAGGACGTGGTGGTTCTGACCAATTAGGTGGAATAGTATCTGCTGTATATGGTGCAAAAATCATGAAAGACCTAGGATTTTTAAATGATGAATTTAGAGTATTGGTTACAGGAACAGTTCAAGAAGAAGACTGTGATGGTAACTGCTGGTTATATATGATAGAAGAAGAAGGAATAAAACCTGACTTTGTAGTATCAACTGAACCAACAGATGGTGGAATCTACAGAGGACAAAGAGGAAGAATGGAAATTCGTGTAGAAGTTGAAGGAGTATCATGCCATGGTTCAGCTCCAGAAAGAGGAGATAACGCAATCTATAAGATGGCAAAAATCCTTAATGAAATAGAACAACTTAACGAAAACCCAGCAGATGATTCAGTAGAAATAAAAGGTCTTGTAAAGATGCTTGATGAAAAATACAATCCTGAATATAAAGAAGCAAACTTCTTAGGACGTGGAACAGTTACAACAAGCCAAATCTTCTTTACATCACCATCAAGATGTGCAGTTGCAGACTCATGTGCAATTTCACTTGATAGAAGAATGACAGCTGGAGAAACATGGCAATCTTGTATAAAAGAAATAGAAGATCTACCATCAGCTAAAAAATTT
Organism: Anaerococcus faecalis; assembly: GCF_013371425.1. NCBI lineage: Bacteria > Bacillati > Bacillota > Tissierellia > Tissierellales > Peptoniphilaceae > Anaerococcus > Anaerococcus faecalis. The sequence continues at coordinate 57,515 of NZ_JABVBA010000012.1, read as the reverse complement.
GGTGCAAAAGTTACTATGTATGATTATGAAAGAGAATCATGGACAGGAGTAAGCAAAAAACAAGAATGTTATTTCCCAACATGGGTAATTCCAGAAGATCATGAAGTAACACAAGCTTTAGAAAGAGCTTACAAGGGACTTTATGGAGATAAGAGAATTGCTCCAAATGTAGAAAAAGAACAAGCCAAGAGAGCTGACCTTCCATTAACAGATAAATGGACTTTCTCAACAAATGGTGTTGCTATAATGGGTAGACACAATATCCCAACAATTGGATTTGGTCCAGGAGCAGAAGACCAAGCTCATGCACCAAACGAAGTTACATTCAAACAAGATTTAGTAACATGTGCCGCAACATATGCAGTACTTCCATTAGAATATATTAAATAAGAAAAACTAATGTATCAAGGGATAGCTAACAAACTTAAAAGCTAATAGTTTCACAAGCTTCCCTTGATATAATTTTTTTAAGGAGAAGAATATGTCATATAAAATAGTAATTGCCCTAGGAGGTAATGCCCTAGGTTCAAATGTTGAAGAACAAAAAGAGGCAGTAAAAAAGACTTCTGAACATTTAGTAGACCTAGTTATGAATGGAAATAAAATTATAGTAGGTCATGGTAATGGTCCACAAGTTGGAATGATAAACCTTGCTATGGAAGAAGGACATAAAAATACAGATAAGATTCCTCTCATGCCATTTCCAGAATGTGGGGCAATGAGTCAAGGATACATTGGTTATCACCTACAAAATGCTATTCACTATGAATTTAAGGAAAGAGGAAGGGAAGTTCCAGTAGTTACAGTTATAACTCAAGTTATAGTTGATGAAAATGATGAAGCTTTCAAAAATCCAACCAAACCAATCGGCTCTTTTTACACAAAAGAAGAAGCAGAAGAATTAGCTGAAAAAACAGGCTATCAATTTAAAGAAGATTCTGGAAGAGGATATAGAAGAGTTGTAGCAAGTCCTTTCCCAAAAGATATTGTAGAAAAAGATTCCCTAAAATCACTTTATGATGCAAGAAATGTAATAATAGCTTGTGGAGGCGGTGGTATTCCACTTATAAAAGATGGTCTAAAATATAAGGGAGTAGATGCTGTTATAGATAAAGATTTTTCATGTGCCCTACTTGCAGATTTAATGGAGGCAGATGTCCTACTAATACTTACAGCAGTTGAAAAAGTAGCTATAAACTTCGGAAAAGAAGATGAAAAGTGGCTAGATAAGATGACAATTGATGATTGCAATAAATATATTGAACAAGGACAATTTGCACCAGGTTCTATGCTACCAAAGGTTGAGGCAGCTATGCAATTTGTAAAAGGAAAGTCTGGTAGAAAGGCAGTAATTACTTCACTTGAAAAGGCCTTAGATGCAATGAATGGTAAGACTGGTACTTGGATAGAGTAATAATAATTAAAAACTAAACTTTTTCTATAGCTTAAAATCAATAGGTCAATAAAGATTTAGACTATTTTCACTTTTATAAGGAGGAAAGTCGCACCTTTGATGGAAAGATTTTTAGCTATAGATAAAACTAAATATTATATAATTTAAAAACGTGAAAAAGAGAGGGAAGAACTCCTACCCTTATCGGAAAGTTTAACAAAATTATATAATATGAAAACGATACTCATTATTAGTATCCGAACCTGATCAAAAAATAAATTTAATTAAAGGAGTAAAAAATGAGCGAATTTATGAGACCAATTCCCTTTAAAGACCTAATTGAGTGGTCTTTAAAAGAATATAATAATGAGGGTTCTATATTTGGAATTAAAAAAGAAAAATTTTATATAAATAAAAAAGGTACAAAACTTAAGACGGTTTTTGGCAATGAAATATCATCAGCTGTTGGTCCTGCAGCAGGTCCACAGTCTCAACTTGCCCAAAATATCCTAGTTTCCTATCTTACAGGAGCAAGATTTATAGAACTTAAGACAGTTCAAAAACTTGATGGAGAAGATATACAAAAAGCAGTAGCAAAACCTTGTATAAACTCAGAAGATGAGTGCTATAACTGTGAATGGTCAACAGAGCTTACTGTAAAAGAAGCTTTTAATGAATATATTAAGGCATACTTTGCAATTATTGCTATAGCAAAAGAGCTTGATATTTCTGATAAAAAAGACTTTGCCTACAATATGTCGGTAGGTTATGATCTAGAAGGTATAAAATCTGAGAAAGTTGATACATATATCGAAAGCCTTAAAAATGCAGAAAATACTGATATATTCAAAGAATGCAAGTCATACCTTCTAGATAATATTTCAAAATTTGAAAAGTTTAACGAAAAAGACCTCGAAAGCATTGATCCTATTGTATGTGATTCTATTACCCTATCAACCTTACATGGTTGTCCTGCAGAAGAAATTGAAAAAATAGCATCTTACTTAATAGAAGAAAAGCATATGTCAACCTTTATAAAATGTAATCCAACAATGTTAGGTTATGACTATGCTAGAAAAACCTTGGACGATATGGGATTTGATTATATATCTTTTACAGATTACCACTTTAAAAATGACCTTCAATATGAAGATGCAGTTGTAATGATTGAAAGATTATTGAAACTTGCAAAAGAAAAAGATCTAGCCTTTGGTGTAAAGCTCACAAATACCTTCCCAGTTGATACAAAGAGAGGAGAACTTCCATCAGAAGAGATGTATATGTCAGGAAGATCTCTCCTACCATTAACTCTTTCTATGGCAGCTATGCTTTCAGAAAAGTTTGATGGAAAACTTCCAATGTCATACTCAGGTGGAGCTGATGCTAGAAATATAAAAGATATATTCGAAGCTTTAGGTCAACCTATAACAGTTGCTACAACAATTCTTAAGCCAGGTGGATATTTAAGGTTTAACCAACTTGCAGAAGAAACTGAAGACCTTTTACAAGATGAATTAAGAGATGTAGATGTAGAAAAAATTGTAAAACTTAGAGATGATACTATAGCTTCTTGGGAAAATAACAAATTATATAGGGAAAAAGTTCATTCAAGAAAAACTGACTCAGTTCTTCCTCTTACTGACTGCTACAAGGCACCTTGTAAGGATGGAGGTTGTCCTATAGAACAACAAATACCAGAATATCTAAAACTTGTTGCAGAAGGAGATTTTGATAAGGCTATAGAAGTTATAGCAAATGATAATACAGCACCAACAATTCTTGGTAAGCTTTGTGCTCACTACTGCCAAGAACACTGTACAAGAGTTGACTATGAAAAGAGCCTTCAAATAAGGAATATGAAACTTATTGCAGCAGAAAATGCTCAAGAAGCTTATCTTGAAAAAATAGAAAAATCAGAAATAAAATCTGATAAGAAAGTTTTGGTAATTGGAGCAGGTCCTGGTGGAATTGCAGTGGCATCATATTTAAGACGTAATGGAATCAAGGTAGATGTACGTGAAAAACTTTCTAAAGCTTATGGGATAGTAAGCCATATTATTCCAGAGTTTAGAATTTCAGATAAAGATATAGAAAAAGACTACCAAATAGCAGTAAAGCAAGGTGTAAATTTTATCTTTGATTCGGAAGTTACAGAATCATATGAAGAGCTAAAGAAAGACTATGACTATATAATTGCTGCCACAGGAGCTTGGGGAAAAGGAAGATCTCCAGTAAAAGAAGGTAGTGAGAATATCCTTGATGCTCTAGACTTCTTATGGGATGTAAGAATGAAAGGTAGTGCAAATGTAGGTAAAAAGGTTGCAGTAGTTGGTGCAGGAGATGTTGCAATGGATTGTACAAGAACTGCAGCAAGACTTGATGGAGTTGAAGAAGTAGCTCTAGTTTATAGAAGGACAGAAGCTTATATGCCAGCAACTCAAGAAGAGGTAAATGACGTAAAAGAAGAAGGTCATAAGATATATGAACTTGTAGCACCATATGCTTATGATGGAAAAGTTCTAAAGTGTGACAAGATGCAACTAGGTGAATTTGATAATTCAGGAAGAAGGTCAATACACACAACAGGTGAAAAACTTGAGCTAGAATTCGATACAGTAATAGGTGCTACAGGAGCAAGAGTAGATACTACAGCCTTTAAGGAAAATAAAATAAATCTTGATGACTGGGGTAATGTAAAAACTACAGATACTTATGAGACAAACATAGACAATGTCTATGTCATAGGAGACTGTAGAGCTGGAGCTAGCACTATAGTTAAGGCTATGGGAGAAGCAAAAGCAGTTTGCCTTGATATATTAGATAAAGAAAATCTTCCAAATGACTTTGTAAGATATGAAGAAAAAGAAGATAAGGAAAACATCTTTTCTAAGAGAGGAAAACTTACACCAGCCTTAGATGATAAAAGTGAAGGTCTTAGATGTTTAAAATGTGATCAAATCTGTGAAATATGTACTGAAGTTTGTCCAAATAGAGCAAATGTAGCTATCAATGTTGAGGGATTTGATAATCTTAACCAAATTATCCATCTTGATGGCATGTGTAATGAATGCGGAAACTGTGCTTTCTATTGTCCTCATTCAGGTCGTCCATATAAGGATAAACTAACAGTATTTTGGACTCGTGAAGACTTTGAAGATTCAACTAACACAGGTTTCTTAAAGCTAGGAGAAAATGACTACCTAGTAAGGCTTGAAAATGGAAAAGTAATAGAAAGTAAAGATCTAGAAAAAGATTTATCAAAAAAAGTTCTTAAACTAGTTAGAACTATAGAAAAAGATTACAACTACTATATAAAGCCAACTGAAGCGATAAATGCATAATAAGGAGATATTATGATAATTAAAAATTGCCTTATAATAACAAATGATGAAAACAATTCATTTTATGAAAATGGAGCAGTTTATATAAAAGATAAGCTAATAGAAGATATTGGAAACTCAAGTGATATCGTAAATAAATACGATGACGAAGAAGTAATAGACTTTGAAGGTAAACTTCTTATGCCAGGAATGATATGTGCTCACTCACATATATATTCTGCTTATGCTAGGGGTATGGGAGTTTCAAAGCCAACAGATAACTTCTTTAACGTATTAGAAAACCAATGGTGGGCTCTTGATAGGCAACTTACAACAGAAGATGTAAAGCTCAATGCTCTTACAACATATATGGAATCAATAGCGAATGGTGTAACAACAGTAATAGACCATCACTCAGGTCCGAATTCTGTTGAAAACTCACTCTTTACCCTAGGAGATGCTGCAAAAGAAGTTGGTATTAGAACCAATCTTTGTTATGAGCTATCAGATAGGGACGGAAAAGAGATAAGAGATAAAGAAATAAAAGAAAATATTGATTGGATTAAACATTGCCAAAAAGAAGATGATGATATGCTAAGGGGTCTTTTTGGACTTCATGCATCATTTACCCTATCAGATGAAAGTTTAGAAAATGCAGTTAAGGCCATGGATGGGGTCTATGACGGCTATCATGTTCATATAGCTGAAGGCATAGAAGATCAATGGGATTGCCAAAGAAAATATGGTAAAAGAATAGTTGAGAGACTTGAAGACTTTGGAATAATTACAGAAAATACCTTAGCTATTCACTGTGTTCATATAAATGGACGTGAGATGGATATTCTAAAAGAACACAATACTCCAGTAATCTTTAATCCAGAAAGCAATATGAACAACGCTGTTGGAGTACCACCAGTAAATCGCTTTATAGAAAAAGGACTAAAAGTTGGTCTTGGAACAGATGCTTATACAAATGATATGTTTGAATCAATGAAGGTTGCAAATATTATCCAAGCTCACAATACGCAAGATCCAACAAAAGGATTTGCTGAAACCTTGGATATGCAATTTAAGAACAACCCTGAAATAGTTTCACATTTCCTAAATCACGAAGTAGGAAGAATTAAAAAGGGAGCATATGCAGATCTTATAAGCTTTAAATATGATCCATACACCCCGCTTAATGAAAACAACTGGGGAGGACATAGCCTATTTGGTCTAACAGGAAGACTTGTAAATGATACCATTATAAATGGTGAATTTGTAATGAGAGATAAGATAATAACAAAAGTAGACCAAGCAAAAATCCATGCTGATTCAAGACAAAGAGCAGAAAAAATTTGGTCTAAATTATAAAAACAAACTTATCTAGCTTTTTTAAGCTAGGTAAGTTTATAATAAATATTATATATAAATCTTGGACACCTTTAATATTATTGTGAGGAATATATTAAGGAGAGAAAGTGAATGGTCAAGTATCTCAAATAATGAAGATGACAGCTGTTACGAAAAGAATATTGAAATATCATGAAATGGTAGAGTATACACCAGAATATTACGTAAATAGTATTAGTTTTGAAGTAAAGTGGATATTTGGAAAAACTAAGAAGCTTAAGTCTTTTAAGGATTGGGTGCGTCATATTCAAAAATTTAACTATAAAGATGTAAAGGTATATATAAATCCAGATGTTCAAGATCCAGGTTTACTAGGGTTTTCAAATACGAATGATATCAAAATTATATTGCATTTATTGAATGGCAAAATCATTGAATATAGACCTACATGGTATTTCAATGAAAACATAAGAAAATGGGATATAAGCTATGTTGAAGAGAAAATAGATAATCCCAAGATTTACGAAGATGGCACTACTTTTGATATATACAAATTTGACAGTCTATTAGATGAGATATCTAAATTTGCATCAGACATAGGAGCTGAAAATTTTGCTAAAATTTTCAGCAATGCTAAAAATACTTTGAATAGAAATGATTTTCCTAGACAATATATGCATATTTTATTGGCTGCCTCAGAGTCTGATGTATTTGGTGCGATGGGTTCTTGGAATGATGAGCCTTATGGAATGGCTGCAGAGAAAGGCTTGCTAAAAGAGTATGAACGATTATCTAAAGCGTTAGTTAGGGAGAACAGATTAGCGGCTATGTATTGTATCAATAATTGGTAGGTGTATATGAAAACTTTAGTATGTATAGTTATTGGCATTCTGTGTGCTTTTTTTGGATCATTATTTTTGACCAAGGTATTTGCTAAAAGAAAAATTGGTGGTACTTTGACAAGATTATTTGAAGCTAGATTCATGTGGGCATGTAGTATTATACTCGCTATAATTACTTTCTATTTAATAGAATCTGGATATCTTCCAAATCTGAAAAGTGGTTTATTTTTGATAGCCTTCTTTATTATAAGTTTTGTAGTATTTACACTCGTTGCCTTTTATTACAATCGCTATGAACTTTTAATTAAAAAAGATAAGATAACCTTAAATACACCTTTTGTAAAATCAAATATTATCACCCATGAAAATTTGATAAGTCACTTTTATACAAGCTACAAAGGAAGAAAATTTCATGTATTTGTAATAAACAATGATGGCAAAGCTAAACATGTGTCTATCTATAATCACAAGAATTCCCTTGACGAGTTTTTCTTTGGTAAAGAAGTTCAACGAATAAAATGATAGTATCCGTTAAATACTATACTTATTGACACAAAAATAATTTATTTTTTAACAAAATAGTTAAAAATATTTAAGAATTTGTAAGACTTGTGCTTACAAGAACTAGACTTTTAAAGATATCAATATATGTTGGAAATGATATTGAAAATATATTGGTAATGAAGATAAGAAAGCATTATAATTTGTATATGATTAATTTCAAAAAAAATCAAACTTTTTAGAGCTGATTTGGATATTAAAGTATATAATATGAAGTGGAGGTTTTAAGTTTCTAGTAAATAAGACAATTGTAAATGGAAAAATCATATATAAGGAAAAAACACTTTATAGTGATAAAAATTTACTAATAAAAAAGCTAGAAAAAAAGTATATCAGTTACTAAAAACTACAAAATAAGGAGAAAAATATGACAGACGTTAACGAAAAAGCGGGAGTATCAAAGTCACTTTTTGACATTGATGGAAATCCAGCTATCAAAAGAGCGTTTCCAATAGCACTTCAACATCTTTTAGCTATGATAGTAGGAAATACTCTGCCAGCTATTGTTTTAACAGGTCAGCTTGCAAATACGCCTCATGCCATAAGTGCAACTGATGCGGTTTATCTAATTCAAGCAGGAATGTTTATTGCAGCAATAGCAACATTTTTACAACTATATCCAGTAATTAAAGTTGGAGCAAAGCTTCCAGTAATAATGGGAGTATCATTTGCCTACATACCTGTACTTACATCAATTGGAATAAAATATGGAATTGGAGCAGTGTATGGAGCCCAACTTGTAGGTGGTGTAGTTGCCTTTATAGTTGGTATGAATATTAAAAGAATCTATAAATATTTTCCACCAATGGTTTCAGGAACAGTAGTACTTACAATAGGACTATCCCTTTACTCAGTTGCCCTAAATTATATGGCAGGAGGAAATGGAAATCCTAATCAAGGAGACTTGGTTTATTGGGGAGTTGCTTTTTTGACACTTGCAGTAACTTTAATTTGTAATATGTTTGGAAAGGGTTTAATAAAGCTTGCAGCAATACTTATAGGTATAGCAGTAGGATATATTGCTTCTGTATTTTTTGGCATAGTTAATTTTCAAAATGTAGGTCAAGCTGCATGGTTTACCCTACCTAGGTTGATGCCATTTAAACTAGAATTTCCAGTAGATGCTGTTATTACAATGTCAGTAATGTTTGTGGTAAACTCAATTCAAGCAGTAGGTGATTTATCTTCAACCACAGCTGGAGGACTTGGAAGAGTTCCAACAGGTGATGAGCTTGAAGGTGGAATAAAAGCTAATGGTGTTGCATCAGTTATAGGCTCATTTATAGGTGGACTCCCTACAGCAACTTATAGCCAAAACGTTGGTATAGTTTCATTAACAAAGGTAGTAGCAAGGAAGGTATTTGCTATTACAGCAGCATTAATTCTTGTATCAGGCTTTATGCCAAAATTTGGGGCTGTTATGCTATCTGTTCCTCAAGCGGTTATAGGTGGAGCTACAATAACAGTATTTGCTCAAATTACAATGAGTGGTATGAAACTTATAATGAGTGATGAAATGAGTTCAAGAAACCTTACAATAGTAGGACTTGGTATAGCTTTAGGTATGGGAATAGTTCAATTAGGAGATCAAGCCTTAGCACAATTTCCTGAATGGTTTAAAATGGTATTTACATCAAGTCCGGTAGTTTTAGCTACTCTTGTAGTATTTGTTTTAAACATAGTTTTACCTAAAAAAACATTGGCAGAAGAAGAAGCTGAAAGAAATGCAATGGATGATTAGTGCATAATTAGTTATAAAGTTAATATCTTATGGTATTAACTTTATTTTTTAAATAAGATTGTTTTTTATATAAAAATACAAAGGAAATAAAATGACAGAAAAAAGTAAATTTAAGGGATTATTCAATTTTGATGGAAAAGTAACTTTTAAAGAGGCACTGCCTCTTGCATTTCAACACGTTGTAGCTATGATTGCAGGTTGTATTACACCTCCAATCATGCTTGCAGCAGCTACAGGATTATCGCCTGAGAATACAATTATACTTATACAAATTGCTCTTATAGGTTCAGCTCTCACATCACTACTTATGATTTATCCGATAAAAATTATTGGATCAAGACTTCCTATGATTTTCGGTGTAAGCTTTGCCTATGTTCCAACGATGATTGCCCTTGCTGGACAATTTGGAGCAAGAGGACCAATGGAAGTTGTTGCAATTGTTTTAGGAGCTCAACTTATAGGGGGGATATTTTCTATATTATTTGGATTAGGGCTTAAGTATATTTTGCCACTTTTTCCACCTCTTGTTTCAGGAACAGTTGTCCTAGTAATAGGGCTATCCTTATATCCTGTAGCTATGAATTATATGGGAGGAGCAGGATCAGTAGATATGGCTGGTTGGGGAGCTTGGCAAAACTGGCTTGTAGGAGGGATAACTTTAATTTTATCATTAGGGTTTACCCATTTTGGCAAGGGAATGTTTAAACTTGCAAATGTACTTTTTGCAATGATTATAGGCTATATTATATCAATGTTTTTTGGGATGGTAGACTTTAGCCCAGTAAGAGATGCTGGATGGATATCAGTAGTTGAACCACTACATTTTGGTATTTCTTTTGAACCATCAGCTATAGTTTCTATAAGTATAATTTTTATAGTTACAGCAATTGAAGGAATTGGGGATATGACCTCAACAACAGTAGGTGGTATGGATAGGGTCCCAACACAAAAAGAATTAAGGGGAGGAATTATAGGCTATGGTGTAGCCAATGTAATAGGTGCATTTTTAGGATGCTTACCAACAGCTACATTTTCACAAAATGCAGGAATAGTTTCAATAAATAAGGTAGTAAATAAGAAAGTATTTACCATAGCATCTTTTATAATTCTTATTTCGGGTCTTGTGCCAAAACTATCATCTATACTTACAACTATTCCATATCCAGTTTTAGGAGGAGCTACCCTTTCTGTATTTGCAGCAATTACTATGAATGGAATAAGAATGATAACAAGCCAACCTTTAACAGGAAGAAATACATCCATAGTTGGTGTATCTGTTGCTTTGGGCGTAGGCTTTACATCAGTTGTAGCAAGTGCCCAAAATTCTGGAGTTAATTTTATGCCTGAAGCCTTAACTATAGCAATAGGCTCATCACCAGTAGTACTTGCAACCATATCTTCTGTTTTGATGAATTTAATTATTCCTGAAAAAGAAGAAGATAGACCAAAAGATGATTCCATCTTTGAAAAAGACTTAATAGAGATAGAAAAATAAGAAACAAAAAGACTCGTTTTTACTACAAAAGCCTTGTAAATATTAGGCGTTTTGTGGTAATATATTATATACAATATACAGGAATGTTGCAATACATAGAAAGACTTTTTAATCATTTAGGAGGTTAAAATGTACGTAGGTAAAAGCGTTAATAGAGTAGATGCTTATGATAAGGTAACTGGCAGAGCAAAGTATACAGAAGACTTTATCAGAAACGGCGCCTATACAGCAAAAATCTTACATTCGACTATAGCTCATGGAAAGGTTATCTCAATTGACACAAGCAAGGCTGAAAAGCTTGAGGGAATAATTAAAATAATCACATGTTTTGATGTGCCAAAACATTCTTTCCCAACAGCAGGTCATCCTTGGTCAGTAGATGAAAACCATCAAGATATAGCAGATAGAAGACTATTAAATGAGCATGTAAGATATTATGGAGATGATATAGCAGTTGTTATAGCTGAAAATGAAGTGCAAGCCTTACAAGCTTTAAAACTAATTGAAGTTGAATATGAAGAATATGAAGCGGTTTTTGACCCTATAGAGTCTATGAATTCAAATTCTACACCAATTCATGAAGAGACTCCTAACAATATTATAGGACATACAAAAAATCGTTTTGGGAATTATGAAGAGGCTATAAAAGAAAAGGGACTTATAAAGATTGATACTTGGTATGAAACACCAATTGTCCAACACTCTCATATAGAAAATCACATAGCTTATGCTTATGAGGAACAAGGAAAGATTGTTGTAGTAGCTTCAACTCAAATTCCTCATATAGTAAGGCGTGTTTGTGGACAAGCTCTAGGTATTTCTTGGGGGAAAATAAGAATAGTTAAACCATATATTGGAGGTGGGTTCGGTAATAAACAAGATGCTTTATATGAGCCATTAGTAGCTTATCTTACAACACAAGTTGGTGGGCATCCTGTAAAACTTGACTCAACAAGAGAAGAAACTTTTGTATCATCAAGAACACGACACTCCGAAAAAATCCATATTATATCTTATGTTAGATCAGATGGAACTTTTGTAGCTAGAAAGCTAGAATTATATGCAAATAATGGTGGGTATGCATCCCATGGCCATTCTATAGCAGCAAAAGGGACAAACTGCTTCCACCAACTATATCCATGTGATAATATCGAAGCAGATGGCTATACAGTATATACAAATCTTCCTACAGCAGGAGCTATGAGAGGTTATGGTATACCTCAAACCATGTTTGCTTTTGAATCTCATCTAGATGATGTAGCCTTAAAACTTGGCTTAGATCCAATAGAACTTAGAATACAAAATATTATGCCTAAGGGCTTTAAGGATGGATTTTCAAGAAATGAAAACTACTATGATTCATTTAGGGAAGCTATTGCAGTTGGAAGACGTGCAATAGACTATGACAAGAAAAGAGAAGAGTATAAAAACCAAAGTGGAAATATAAGAAGAGGAGTAGGATTGGGATGCTTCTGGTATAATACAGGAGTTTATCCAATATCAGTTGAAACATCTTCATGTAGGATGGTACTAAATCAAGATGGATCAGTTCAAGTTCAACTTGGTGAAACAGAAATTGGTCAAGGTGGAGACACAGCCTTCTCACAAATGGCAGCAGACTCTATAGGAGTTCCTTTAGATGATATACATATAGTATCAACTCAAGATACTGATGTAACACCATTTGGATTAGGTGCTTATGCATCAAGGCAAACCTATATGGCAAGTTTTTCAATAACAAATACTGCAAAGATATTTAAGGAAAAAATAATAGACAGGGCAAGGAAAGAATTAGAATTTGCTCCAAAAAACCTTGACTTAGTAGATGGCATGATAATTAGAAAAACAGATAACAGACAGTTAATGAGCTTAGGAGAACTTGCTACAATAGCTCTTTATGATAATAAGGATAGTGATCATATATCAGCTGAATCAACCTATACTATTAGAAATAACGCCTTCTCTTTTGGTGCATCATTTGCAGAGGTAGAAGTAGATATTGCTCTAGGTAAGGTTAAAATCTTAAGGCTTGTAAATGTTCATGATTGCGGAAAACTTATAAATCCAAGGCTTGCTGAAGCCCAAGCTCATGGTGGTATGAGCATGGCAGTAGGATTTGCCTTATCAGAAGAGTTAAAATACAATGATAAGGGAAAAATCTTAAATAATAACCTACTTGATTACAAACTTTCAACAACAATGGATCATCCGAATTTTGAAGTTTACTTTATTGAGAATCCCGAACCAACTTCACCATATAATACTAAGTCACTAGGAGAACCACCAACATGTTCTCCAGCTCCAGCTATTAGAAATGCAATCTTAAATGCAACAGGAGTGAGAGTAAACCAATGTCCTATGACACCACATGTCTTATTCCCATTATTTAAAGAGGCTGGACTTATAGAAAATGACTATGAAAAAGAGATGAAATATGAAAATAAGGCTTGGAGTGTAGAAAATGTATGATATAAAAAATATTTATGAAGCATATACAGTAGATGAGGCCATAAAACTAAAACAAGAACACCCAGATGCAAGCTTCATAGCTGGTGGATCTGATGTTTTAGTTAAGATAAGAGAAGGAAAAATGGCGGGACTTGAGCTTATTTCTCTCCAACTTATAGATGAACTTAAGGGAGTAAGTATGGAAGATGACGGAACTTTAAGAATAGGTGCTCTTACAAGTTTTAGCCATATAACAGCTGATCCTTTAGTAAAGAAATATTGTAAGACCCTAGGAGAGGCAGTAGATACAGCAGGTGGACCACAACTTAGAAATATAGCTACAATTGGCGGAAATATTTGTAATGGTGCCCCATCAGCAGACTCTGCACCTACAGTATTTGCTTATGATTGCATAATTGAGTTAAAGGGAGTTGATGGTATAAGAGAGCTTCCAGTTAGAGATTTTTATGTAGGTTTTTCTACAGTTGACCTAAAAGATACTGAAGTAATGACTGCAGTAAAAATAAAAAAAGAGTCCTATGAAGGATATTTTGGACACTACTTTAAATATGCAATGAGAAATGCTATGGATATAGCAACTTCATCTTGTTCATGCAATGTGAAATTTGAAGATGGCTTTGTAAAAGATGTTAGAGTAGCTTACGGAGTTGCAAGTTCAACCCCAGTAAGAGCTCCAAAAGCAGAAGAGAGTCTAAAAGGTCTAAAACTTACAGATAACAATATAAATGTATTTGCCAAAAAGTGCCTTGATGAACTTTCACCAAGAGATTCATGGAGAGCAACAAAGGCTTTAAGAAAGCAAGTTTTATATGAAATAACAGTAAGATGTCTAAAAGAGATAAGAAAAGAACATGAGGAGGCAGTCTATGCATAGTAAAGAATTTGGACCTTTTGCCCCAAGAAAAGAAGATATACTTCACTATGAACCTCAATACAAGATAGTAAGCTGTTGGATAAATGGGATAAAAGTTACAAAAATGACTGATGTTAGAGCATCTCTTACAGACTTTCTAAGAAATGATTTTGGCCTAACTTCGGTTAAAAAGGGATGTGAAGTTGGAGAATGTGGAGCTTGTGCAGTATTAATAGATGGAGAAAGTTTTAACTCATGTATCTACCTTGCTATATGGGCTGAGGGAAAAGATATATGGACAACAGAAGGACTAACTGCAAGTGATGGTTCACTTTCAATAATCCAACAAGCCTTTGTAGATGAAGCTGCAGTCCAATGTGGATTTTGTACACCTGGTTTTATAGTTTCCGCAACAGAAATTATAGCTAGGGGAAAATATTACACAATAGATGAGCTTAGAAAAGAACTTGCAAATCATATGTGTAGATGTACAGGTTATGAAAATATACTTATAGCAGTTCAAAAGGCCAATAATATAGAAAATGGATTTGAACTTGAAGAAGAACATGTAGTAAATAGGATTAGCCAAGAAAATAAAAAAGACTATATGTAAATTTAAGAGGCTATTGCAAAATAAATTAATCCTTAAAATATTATTTTAAGATTTATCAAATGTCTAATTCTAAATGATAAGTTAAGATTTATTACCAGTTAGATATATCTTTGGAAGTCGTTAAACTGACTTTAATTATATAGGAGAAGTTTTAAATGATAAAAAAGAGAAAACCCTTATTTTGTAATAGTCACTTATAAACAAATAAATAAGATGGTGGTATTATGAAAACGCTTATAAAAAATGGCAAAGTAGTTTTAAAGGATAAGGTAGACTTTCTTGATATCTTATTAGAAGGAAGAAAAATATCAAAAATAGGAAAAAACATAGAAGAGAAAGTAGATAAAATAATAGATGCAAAAGATAAATTAGTTATACCAGGTGGTGTTGATGTGCATACCCATATGTCACTTGACTTAGGTAAATTTATAGCTTGTGATGATTTTGCTAGTGGAACTTATGCAGCAAGCTTTGGAGCTACTACCACCATTTGTGACCATATTGGAGATTTAGGAAAAGGTGCAAGTCTTCATAGTCTAATAGATCATTATCATGATATAGCAGATGGAAAAGCTTATATAGACTACTCCTTTCATGGAGCTATGTATGAAGAAAATGAAAGTCTTTTATCTGAAATTGAAGACTTAAAAAATGAGGGTATCCCTTCCATTAAAATTTATACAACATATGGGGGAAAACTTAACGATGACCAAATACTCAGGGTTCTAAAGACTGCAAAAAAAACAGGCTCTATTGTTTGTGTCCACTGCGAAAATGATGGACTTATATATGAGCTAAGAAATGAGGCCATAAGAGATAATAAGCTTTCCCCAAAATACCATGCCCTAACCAGACCAAACCAAAGTGAAGCTGAGGCTATAAATAGGTTAATCTATCTTTCAGAAACTGCAGGATATCCTAAATTATATATTGTTCATACCTCAACAAAAGAGGGGCTTGATGAGATAAAAAGAGCAAGAGAAAGAGGGGCGAAAAACCTCTATTGTGAAACATGTACCCAATATTTAACTTATGATGAGTCAAAATATATGGACAACCCCAGTGATGAGGCTGTTAAATATATTTGTGCTCCTCCTTTAAGAAAAAAAGATGACATAGAAGCTTTGTGGGATGGGATAAGAAATGGAGATGTTGATGTTGTTGCAACAGACCATTGTCCATTTATATATGAAAGTGAAAAAAAGCCATATGCCGATAATTTTATCAAGGCTCCAGGAGGAATACCAGGAGTTGAAGAAAGAATAGAAGTTGTATTAACACTTGGTCTTCAAAGAAAGATAAGTCTTGTTAGACTTATGGAAGTCTTGTCCTTAAATCCTTCAAAAATATTTGGATTTTATCCAAATAAGGGAAGTATAGAAGAAGGAACAGATGCTGATTTAGCTATCTTAACTATGAATGGATATACTATAAAACAGGAAAATAGACATTCAAGATGTGATTATACAAGCTATGAAGGATTCGATACTGATTTTAAAGTAGATACAGTAATCTCAAAGGGAAAAATAATATTGGATGAGAAGGGTTACTATGCAAAAGCTGGAATGGGAGAATTTATAAAAAGAATTTTAAGTAAGGAATAAATTATGACAGAAATGATACGAATAGGTGATAAAAATGATAGTAAAGCCCTTTTTGTTAGGGTAAATGGTAAGGTCTATGAAACATATGAGGATAAGACTCTTCTTAGATTTTTAAGAGATGACTTAAAACTAACATCGGTAAAGGATGGATGTAGTCAAGGAGCTTGTGGTACATGTACAGTTTTAGTAGGAGATGCATCCAAAAAAGCCTGTGTAGTTAGACTTTCAAAATTAAATGACCAAGAGGTAATAACAAGTGAAGGTCTCAAGGATGAAGAAAAAGAAGCTTTCACTTATGCCTTTACTAAGGCGGGAGCTGTCCAATGTGGATTTTGCATACCTGGTATGGTGATGAGCGGAGTAAGTGTTATAAGATCCAACCCTAATCCTACAGAAGATGATATAAGAAAAGGAATAAGAGGAAATATCTGTAGGTGTACAGGATATAAGAAAATTGTAGAAGGAATAATGCTTGCAAGTGCCATACTTAGGGGAGATGAAAAAATAAATTATGAGGAATCAGAAGCCTTAGTAGGGGCAAGGGCAGATAGGATTGATGCTCACGATAAGATACTAGGAACTGGTATTTATGCTGATGATATAGAATTAGATAATATGCTTTATGGCTCATGTGTAAGAACAAAATATCCTAGGGCTAAGCTATTAAAACTTGATCCAAGTAAGGCTTTAGAGCTTGATGGAGTAGTTGGAGTCTTAACTGCAAAAGATGTACCAGTAAATCTTATAGGACATATCCAAAGAGACTGGCCAGTTTTTATAGATGTGGGAGAGGAAACAAAATCTCTTGCGGATGCTTTCTGTTTTGTAGTGGCAGAAGATGAAAAAACTTTAGAAAAGGCAAAAAAACTTGTAGAAGTGGAGCTGGAGGAGTTAAAACCTGTAAGTACTATTGAAGAAGCTATGGCAGAAGATGCTCCAAAAATTCATCCTGATGGAAATCTTTGTCAAAAAAGACATGTAAGCCGTGGAGATGCTAAGAAAGCCTTAGAAAACTCTAAGTACATAGCAAGCTTTACTTACAAAACTCCTTTAGGAGAGCATGCTTACCTAGAACCAGAATGTTGTGTAGCAGAACCTTATAAAGATGGGGTAAGAGTATATTCATCAGATCAATCAGTATACGATACAAGAAGAGAGTTATCTATAATGTTTAATTGGGAAGATACTCCAGAAAGGATTGTTGTAGTCAATCCTTTTGTAGGAGGAGCATTTGGTGGAAAAGAAGACATGAGTGTCCAACCACCAGCAGCCCTTGCAGCCTACCTATATCAAAGACCAGTTAAACATAAATTTACCAGAGATGAGTCTTTAAGATGGCATCCAAAACGTCACCCTATGGAGGGAAGATTTACCATTGGCTGTGATGAGAATGGAATTTTCCAAGGTATGGAATGTGAAATCTACTTTGATACTGGAGCTTATGCTTCCCTTTGTGGACCAGTTTTAGAAAGAGCCTGTACTCATTCGGTAGGACCTTACAACTACCAAAACACAGATATAAAGGGATTTGGTTATTATACAAACAATCCACCATCAGGAGCTTTCAGAGGATTTGGAGTTTGCCAATCAAATTTTGCAATGGAAAGTAATATTAATATATTAGCTGAAAAAGTAGGGATATCACCTTGGGAGATAAGATACAGAAATGCTATAAAACCAGGAGAAGTCCTACCTAATGGACAAATTGCAGACAGATCTACAGCTCTTGTAGAATGTCTTGAAGCAGTAAAAGACATATATGAAGAAAATAAAGACCATGCAGGTATAGCAGTAGCTATGAAAAATGCAGGGGTTGGTGTTGGATTAAAGGATATAGGAAGGGTTAAAATAGTAGTAGATGGTGATATGGTAAAAGTCTATTCTGGAGCAACTTGCATAGGACAAGGAGTAGGAACTATAATCCTTCAAATGATTGGAAAAGCAACATCTCTTCCATATCATAAGATAAAAATTATGCCTCCAAATACCCTAACAAGTCCTGACTCTGGAACTACATCAGGATCAAGACACACCTTGATAACAGGTGAAGCTGCCAAAAAATGTGCAGAAAAACTTGCAAAAGACTTAGAAAATCATAGTCTAGAAGAGTTAGATAAAAAAGAATATTTCTATGAATATGATGATCCAACAGATCCATTAGGATCAGATAAGCCAAATCCAAAATCCCACTTAGCCTATGGTTTTGCAGCTCATGTAGTAGTCCTTGATGATAATGGAAAAGTTACTGATGTATATGCAGCCCATGATTCAGGAAAAGTAGTCAACCCAACCACCATTGAAGGTCAAATAGAAGGTGGGGTAGTGATGAGCTTAGGCTATGCCCTAACAGAAGATCTTAAATTAAAAGATTCTGTTATAAAGGCAAAATATGGTAACATGGGACTTTGGAGGTCTACAGATACTCCTAGAATTCACCCTATTTTGATAGAAAAAGAAGAATTACTAGATCTTGCCTATGGGGCAAAGGGAATTGGAGAAATAGCGACTATTCCTACAGCTCCAGCAGTTCAAGGAGCCTACTATGCTCTTGATGGGGACTTAAGACTTGAACTACCACTTAGGGATACCTTCTATAAAAAGACAAAAAAAATTGAAAAATAGGAGATTATAGCTGTAGCGACAAAAAATTGCTACAGCTTTTTTTATGAAAAAAGATATATTAGACATATTAGATATAAAAAAAAATGACATAATATCCATTACAGGATCAGCAGGAAAAACAAGTCTTATGTTCTACCTTGCAAAAAGACTTAGAGATAAGGGGAAAGTCTTAGTAACTACATCAACTAAGATAAAAGTACCTGAAAATGATGAATATGATTTTTTGTATACATCAAAAAAGGATTATAAAAGGCCAATAAATAATAAACTTGTAGTAATAGGTAAGCTTATAAAAGATAAAAATAAACTTAAGTCTATAGATAAGGATATTCTCTTAGAAAAAATCAAAGATTTTGACTTTACTCTAATAGAAGCAGATGGGTCTAGAAATCTTCCCTTAAAATATTGGAAGGATTATGAACCAGTAATCTATAAAGAAACTTCCAAGGCTATAGGGATTTTTCCAATAAAGGTTCTTGGAAAAAAGCCTAACAATGACTTTATTTATAACTATGAAGACTATATTAGAAATATAGGTAAGGACATAATTAGCAAAGAAATAATCTTAAAACTAATTAAATCAAAGCCTGGAATATTTAAAGGCTTTGAGGGTAAAAAAATAATATATATAAACCAAGTAGAAAGTAATGAAGAAAAAGAAAAAGCTTATGACTTAGCCAAATACCTTAAGGATAATTTGGATGAAGTTATGGTCTTTTATGGTTCTATCTTAAAGGAGGAATATTATGAAAATTAGTGCAATAATTATGGCATCTGGTCTTTCAAAAAGAATGGGTGAAAACAAACTTTTACTAGATTTTAATGGTAAAAAGCTCTACCAATGGACTTTTGATATGATAGAAAAAGTTGGATTTTATGATGTAATCTTAGTTTCATCATATGAAGAAATCTTAAATGATGCTAAAAAAAGAGGATTCAAGGCAATATTTAATGACAAAAATGAAGTAGGCAAGTCAGCATCTATAAAATATGGGGTTCTAAATTGTGATAAGGACTCAGCTATGATGTTTTTTGTCGCAGATCAACCTTTACTCACACTTGAAACTGTAAATAAACTCATAGAAGCTTACAAGAAAAATGAGTATGTAACCTATCCAAGGACTGAAAAAAGAAGAGGAGCACCTGTTATATTTTCAAACGAATTTAGGGAAGGACTTTTAGCCTTAGAATTTGATCAAGGCGGAATGCTTCTTGTTAAAGATAATGACAAAAATGAAGTGTATATAGATGACATAAAAGAACTATGGGATGTAGATACCTATAGAAACCTAGAGGAGTTAGAAGATGTTAGAAAATGATATAGTAGTTTTTAGAGGGGGTGGAGATGTAGCCACAGGTTCTATCCAGAAGCTTTATAGAACTGGTTTTAAAGTTTTAGTTCTTGAAATGGAGAAACCTCTTTGTATAAGAAGATATGTATCTTGCGCCCAAGCAATATTCGATGGTGAAATTCAAATAGAAGACTTTATAGCTAAAAAGGTAACTAATATTGATGAAATAAAAGAGTGCTGGAAGGATGGAAAAGTTCCAGTATATATTGACCCAAAGGCTGAAATTATAAAAAAATTAAAACCTATGGCTTTAGTTGATGGAACTCTAGCTAAGAAAAATATTGGGACAAATAAGCAAATGGCAGACATAACTATAGCCTTAGGTCCTGGATATGAGGCAGGGATAGATGTAGATGTAGTTATAGAAACGAATAGGGGGCATGATTTGGGAAGGCTAATCTTCGAAGGAAATGCTCAAAAAAACACAGGTATTCCAGGTAATATAAATGGATACACAACTGAAAGAATCCTAAGATCTCCTGATGATGGAGAAATTGAAGTAATAAAAGATATAGGATCAATTGTGAAAAAAGGAGAAGTTTTAGCCTGTGTAAATGATAAAGAAGTTAGATCAGAACTTGATGGTATGGTAAGGGGTATGATTGGAAATAAATCAAAGGTTACAAAAGACCTTAAAATAGGAGATGTAGATCCAAGAGTAAATAAAAGAAACACAAAAACCATATCTGATAAGGCAAGACTTATAGGTGGAGGAACTCTTGAAGCAATCCTCATATGTAAAAGGAGAATAGAAGATGGATTTAGAAATTCTTAGAGAAGTTGTTAAGGAATTAGAAAATGGAAGAAATGTAGCTCTTGCTATACTTACAGAAACAAAGGGGTCAGCCCCAGGCAAGGATAACTCTACTATGGCTGTTTTTGAAAATGGGAAAACTTTTGGAACTATAGGAGGTGGTCCTATTGAATATGACTTGACAAAAAAGGCCTTAAAAGCTCTTAAAGAAGACAAAGAAAAATCTTTTGACTACACTCTCAATGAGAAGCAAGAGGTAAAAATGCTTTGTGGTGGTCAAAACAAAGGTTATATAAAAATATTTAGGGCAAATCCCAGGCTTTTAATATTTGGAGCAGGTCATGTCGGCCAAAAACTTGCAAGAATTGCAACAAAAACAGGTTTTAATGTAGTAGTTATAGATCAAAGGAAAGACTTTAAAAACAAAAAAGATTTAGAAGATATAGACCAATTTGTCCTTAAAAAGCCAAAAGAGTTTTCTGAAAATTTTGATTTTAATAAAAATACCTATATATTAATAGCAACTCCTGACTATGATGAAGAAGTTTTAGAAAATGTTATAGACAAAGACTACAAGTTTTTGGGAATGATAGGATCAAAAAGAAAGGTTAAGAGAGTTTTTGATAATCTAAGAGAAAAGGGTGTGGATAAAAAACTACTAGATAAAGTCCATGCTCCTGTAGGTTATCCTATTGATGATGGCAGTGTGGAAGAGATAGCCATATCAATAATTTCACAAATAATATCCA
Organism: Anaerococcus faecalis; assembly: GCF_013371425.1. Taxonomy (NCBI): domain Bacteria; kingdom Bacillati; phylum Bacillota; class Tissierellia; order Tissierellales; family Peptoniphilaceae; genus Anaerococcus; species Anaerococcus faecalis. Next base: position 35,812 of record NZ_JABVBA010000012.1, on the reverse strand, counting down.
TAAAAAACAATAAAGAAATCAATAAGTAGGAGAGAATATGCTAAGGAAAGTTAAGGTTGAAGAAGCAATAGGAAAGCCTCTATTTCATGATTTGACAGGAATAATGGCAGATGGTTTCAAAGGAGTTGTTTTTAAAAGAGGTCACATAGTAGAAGAAAGCGACATAGAAAAGCTTAAGAATATAGGCAAGGAAAATCTCTTTGTAGGGGAGCTTGATTATGGCTTTGTTCACGAAGAAGATGCAATAAAAGAAGTTGCAGATGATTTAATTGGGGAAAATATATGCTACAAAGATCCATCTGAGGGAAAAATCACATTTAAGGCAAATAGCGATGGAATATTTGTTACAAATAGAAAGGGATTATTTGAATTAAACAATGAAGGTGATTACACTTTTGCTACCATTCCTTCCTATACTAAGGTTTTTAGTGGAGATAATCTAGTTGGAGGAAGAATAGTTCCGCTTTTTACTAAGAGAGAAGAAGTAGAAAACATAAAGAGAATAGGACAAAGGTATAGACCTATATTCGAAGTAAAGAAATTTCATAAGCTTAGGGTAGGAATTGTAATTACAGGAAATGAAATTTATACAGCTAGGATAGATGACTTATTTGAACCGGTTATAAGAGAAAAACTATCTTTTTATGACCATGAAATTTTAGGAATTGAGAAATGCCCTGATGATATGAATTATATAAAAAATGTTGCAAAAGGCTACCTTGAAAGAAAAGCTGATCTTATAGTATTTTCTGGTGGAATGAGTGTAGACCCAGATGATATTACACCAACAATAATAAAAGATATGTCAGATAAGTTGATAATACAAGGTATACCAGTTCAACCAGGTAATATGCTTACAGTAGGAATTAAAGATAAGACTTATCTAGTAGGAGTTCCTGGTGCATCCATGCATTCTAAATTTACAAGCTTTGATATATTTCTCCCTAGATTTTTTGCAAAACTTGATCTTAAAAAAGAAGACTTCACAGAACTAGGTGAGGGTGGTCTTTTGGCAGGTAGAAAATGTTAAGAATATCAAATCAAGATTTAAAAATTATAACAGACATAAGGCATGATATACACAAGCATCCAGAAAAATCAGGAGAAGAATTCAGAACGACAGAGATTATTAGGAATTATATTTCCCAATTTAAAGATATAGAAATAATAGAATTTCCTATAAAAACAGGTCTTGTAGCAAGACTAAAGACTGGAAAAAATGGAAAGGTCATAGCAATTAGATCTGACATAGATGCTCTTTTACAAAAGGAAGAAACAGAAGTAGACTATAAGTCCCTAGATGATAAACTTATGCATGCTTGTGGACATGATTATCATACCGCTGTTAACCTTGGTCTTGTAAAATTATTATCATCTAATAAGAAGCTATTAAAGGGCGATGTGGTTTTTATTTTCCAAAGATCAGAAGAGATTACTAAAGGTGCTAAGGAACTTATAGACTTAGGTCTTTTTGAAAAAGTAAAAATTGACTATATATTTGGTTTTCACAATTGGCCTTTAATAGATTATGGAAAGGTGATTGTAAAAAAGGGAGCCTTGATGTCTACAAAGACAAATTTTAAGATAAAAATAATAGGTCACGGTCAACATGGTTCCATGCCAGAACTTAATATTGACCCTATAGTTTGTGCATCAAATATAGTAATGAGCCTTCAAACAATTATTTCAAGAAATACAAATCCTTTTGATAATACAGTTCTTTCTGTAAATTCCATAAATGGAGGAAGTGAGGATAATCTTGTGGTAGATAGGGTAGATTTAAGTGCAACTATTAGAAGTCTTTCGGAAAAAAGCCTAGAAAATTCTATAAAAAGAATGGAAGAGATAGTTGAATATACTGCAAAATCCTACCGATGCAAATATAAAATAGAATATGAGGATCTTATTCCCTTAGTATATAATCCTGAAAAAATGTATGAATTTGTCTTAAAATCCGTCCTAAAAACTTTAGACAAGTCCAATATAATAAGAGATGGTCAAACTATGGCAAGTGAAGATTTTGCTTTTTATATGAAAAAAGTACCAGGATTTTTCTACTGGTTTGGAAGTGGAGAAGAAGGTCATAACAAAGAAGCCCTCCACAGTAGAAAATTTTACTGCTCAGATAAGGCTATAAAAACTGCTGTAGAAGTAATAGCAAATACAGTAATAGATGGACAAGATTACTTTAATTAAGGAGATTTATGTTAAAAAGTAAAGAATATTATAAACTTATACTATCTGAGCTTAAAAAAGACAACATCATAGAAAACTTTGAAAAAGTCAATGGTAAGATTACAAAAATAATGGAAATCGATGTGACAGATTCTCCAGAAAATATAGACCAAAAAACAGACCTTGATAAGGGAATATACGCCTTTTTGGCGAGTTTTGACTATTTGGATATAGAAGTAGGAATAGTAGTTGATATAAACAAGCTAAAGCCCCTATCACCATTTTGGATAGTAAAACAAGAGAACTCAAAGGGCAAAATTGACAAAAAAGCCATGAAATTTTTCCTAGAAACACTTATAGAAAACCTAGAAGAAGGAAAAACAAACTTCCCACTTTTTGTATTTTACAATAACAAAAACAAATTTTCAGTATCTCCAAATGTAATAGATCCTCTTGATATAATGAAAAAATAAGAAGGTTAGTAGCTTATCTCCTTCTTATTTTTTATCAAAAAAATATCTTATTTTCTTTATTAAAATTGAAATTATATATCCTCCTATAAGGATAAAAAAGTTAAAAGAAAAACTCTTAAAATCACCAAATTTATTTACATCAATCCCATATAAACTAAGATTATTTACACGATGAGTATACTTAGTACTGAAATTAATATGGATATTAAAAACTTTGACCTGTATATATTAGTCAAAGTAATAATCAAATCATAATATAAAATATCAGGTGTAAACATCCAAATTAAAAAGCAGAAAAAATGACAAAAACCTATAAAAATTTGTTAGCAAGGCATATAATAGGAGGTCATTATGAAATGTTTTACCATAAAATTAATAGAAACACCAAGCAAAGGTAAAATATTAAAGAATTTTTTAGGTGTGAACTTGAAAAATCAGATAGTCAACTACTAAAGCATGAATTAATAGTATTTTTAGATTATAAAAAATATAATCCTATAGGATACAATTTCCAGAAATTTTATAAATTGGTATTACAATAGCAAAATAAATACATCATATGAGTACTAAATATAGAAATATCACCTGATAGAATCAGAGAGTTTATTAAGGTCCACTACTATAATACAAAAGAATAAATGATGATTTAGAAACAACCATCGTAAAAATTTACAAAAATAGTATAACAACTAGAGAAATAGCTTCTTTAATATCCAGAATGTATGGTCATTATTATTCAGCAAGCACAAAATCAAATATATCTAAACTAGTTGACAAAGATATAAAAACATTTCATCAAATAATGAAGACTCATTAGATTGCATAATCTGCATGATATGTTTAGAATACAATGAAAAATTTGATAATAGAATAAATAAAGGATTTGGAAAAATTCAAGATAAAAATAGAAGAAATATTTAATAAATTAGAAAAATAAAAAAATGAAAAAGTTTTCTATCTTAAAAGGGAGAAGTAGTAGATGTTAGCAAAATATTATAGGGGAGTTTGCAAAATGATTTGACACTACCTTTATGCTAAAATATATGCATAAATCTAATAAGTTTTTAATAAATATAAATATTATTTGCACAAATAGTTTAATTTCACTATTTCCGTTATGGCAACGGAAAATAATTAAAGGAGTTTATATACTTTTTTATGTATAATAGTAATGAGGAAAAGCTATGTTATCTGATAGAGAAATAAAAATAATTAAGTTTTTATATAGTAATAGACACCGATTTTGTACAAGCCAAGAAATTGGTGAAAATGTAGGAGTTTCAGAAAAAACTATAAGGACATCAATTAATAATATAATTGAAAAACCTAATCATAATTCATTTAAAATTATATCAAAAAAAGGAAGTGGCTTTAAAATCAGTATAATTAACAACGATGATTATATTGATTTTATCTATAATTACAAAAATGCTATTTCTAATATTAATCAAATATATGATAAAGAAGGTAGAGAGAAGTTTATTCTTGAAAATTTACTCTTAAAGAATAATAATTTAGATTTTTATAAAGTCTTAGACATTCTATATATTAGCGAATCAACGCTAAATAGAGATATATATAATATAAGAGACAAGTTAAAAGATTACAGTCTTTATATAGATAAAAATCAAGATTCTATTATATCTGTTGTTGGCAAGGAGGTTAATAAAAGACATTTTATACTAGATTATTTCTTTTCAGACTTATATTCTAATAATTTTATAAAAGATTTAAATGAACTAGAATTGTTTAATAGATCTTCTATATCTCAGATACTAATTATTCTTCTAGATGAGATTCGAGAATTTAGAATTTCAGTTAATGATTACACAATTCAAAATCTCGTTATCCATCTTGCTTTACTAATAGAAAGAGTTGAAGTTAATTGTATTATTAAAGATTATGAAAATCCTGATGTTAGTTTAATAAAAAAAGATAACCCTAAAATTTACCGATTTGCATCAAACATCATAAATAGAATATCAAAAAGTTTTGACATATCTTTGCCTGAAAATGAACAAGAATATATTTATTTACAATTAATATCAAAAACTAAGTCGCAATATAATTCTGTATTGATTAATAATAAAAAAATAATACAACTGCTTAGTTACCTATCAAAAAAATTAGGCATAAATTTATTAGATGATAAAGTATTTATTAATAATTTTATGGAGCATTTATCTAGTCTTGAAAATAGGATTTATTCAGGATTATTTGTGACAAATCCATTAACAAAAAAGATTACTAACCAATATAAATATTATTATAATTTAGTGGTTGAAAGTTTCAGAAAGTTTTCTATATTTGAAAACGATTCATTAACTGAAGATGAATGGTCTTATATAGTTATATATATTCTTTCAGCTATAGAAAGAAAAAAATCTAACATTAAACGTAATGTTCTAGTCGTTTGTGCTTCGGGCTTATCTACTGGTCTTATGCTAAAAAGTAGAATAGAAAACGAATATGGAAATAACATAAATATAAAAGAAGTTATAGGTTATTATGAAATAGGATCTCAAAATCTAAATAATATAGATTTTATTATTTCAACAGTTGATTTAGATTATTTAGTTATTCCTATTCCATATGTTAAAGTTAGCATATTTTTAGATGAAAATGATTGTAAAATTATAGATGAAAAATTAAAACTTAGTGAAGATATTCAGAAATCTACAAAAAGTAACACTTATTCAAATAAACTGATTGATAAATATTTTTTATTTGATAGATTTTGTATAAGTAATGAATCTAAGAAAAAAGAACAAATACTTGATTTTATATATCATAGTTTAACAAATAATAAAAAAGATATAGAAAAATATAGATCTGAAACAATTATTAGAGAAAGCTTTGGAAGTGTTGTTTTTAATAATTTTGTAGCTCTTCCACATCCTGTAAATCCGATAGAAAAAGAAACCAAAATTTTCATATATATTTCAAAAAAGGATATATTTTGGGATGAGAATAATACAAAAGTAAGAATAATAATATATATTTCTCCATCTTCAAAGCCTGCTCCAAGTTATGAGTATTTATTAGGATTGTTTACTAAAATAATTAAAGATGAAGATATTATTACATCACTAATAAATGTTAAAAGCTTTGATGATTTCAAAAATGTTATGATTAATTTGATATAAATGAAAGGAGGTACAAATGAATAATTTAGAAGAAATTTGCATGCAATTAATAACTTTTGCTGGTTCTGCTAAGTCTTCTTATGTTGAAGCTATGACTCAAGCAAGATACGGTGAACTCGATAGGGCAAGAGATCTAATATCAAAAGGAAAAGACGCTTATTCTAAATGTCATGAAATTCATCAACAAATGTTTACTGAAAATTTTAATTTAGATGAATCGATGAAAACTATATTATTGGCTCATGCTGAAGATCAAATGATGGCAAGCGAAACCATATGTATTTTAGCCGAAGAAATTATAAAATCATATGAAAGGATTATTAATTTAGAAAATAAAGGAGAAAGCTAATGAAAAAACAAAGTTTTATGGATAAAATCGAAGAAAAAATGATGCCCATAGCGGCAAAGATAAGTGCTAATGCACATTTACAATCAATAAGAGATGGTTTTGCTCTAGCAATGCCACTTTTAATTATAGGGTCAATATTCATGTTAATATCTAATTTCCCTATACAATCATGGATTGATTTACTTAATAGTGCAGAAATTAATGGTAATACTATTTCATCATATTTTTCTGCTGCTACTAGTGCTTCATTTACAATAATGTCAATATTTGTAGTTATAGGAATTGGCCATGCTTATGCGACAAGACTTGGCGTAAATCCTCTATTTGGTGGGGTTGTATCGCTAGTTGGCTGGTTTATTTTAATGCCATTCAAATTTGATTTCACTCCTGAAGGAAGCGAAGATGTTTTCACTGTTAGTGGATTATCATTAGATTGGCTAGGCTCAAAAGGTGTATTTATCGGTATAATTTCAGCTTTCTTAGCTGTAAGAATATATAAAATCATAGTTGATAAAGGTTTAGTTATCAAAATGCCTGCAGGTGTACCTCCTACAGTAGGTCAATCATTTGCGTCTTTATTCCCTACAGCATTTGTAATGACTACTTTTGTATTAATCAGATTTATATTCTCATTAACACAATGGGAGAATGCATTTACATTTGTATATAGTGTCCTACAACTTCCACTACAGCATATAGGTGGATCACTTCCAGCTATGATTTTAGTATATCTGTTTGCTCATGCTTTATGGTTTTTAGGAATCCACGGAACAAATATTACAGACTCTATGTTTCTTCCAGTTTTATATGCTCTATCAGCAGAAAACTTAGCAAAAGTAACAGCAGGACAAATGCCTGAAAATATAATTAACGTACAATTCCAAAACCTATTTGCTACATTTGGCGGTGCAGGTTCCACATTATCTCTGTTAATAGTAGCTGTATTAATTTCTAAATCAAAGAGATTAAAACAATTATCAAGACTTTCAATACTTCCAGCAGTATTTGGAATTAATGAACCAGTAATTTACGGACTTCCAATAGTACTTAACCCACTATTATTCATTCCTTTCTTGCTAGTTCCTACTGTTAATATCATTATTACTTATATAACAATGAGTATTGGTTTAGTACCTATTACTAACGGAATAATCATGCCTTGGACAACACCTCCAATTATATCTGGATTCTTATCAAGTAACTGGCAAGGAGCAGTTTTGCAAATATTATTAATTGCAATTGGATGCTTAATTTACTATCCATTTATAGCAGCAGTTGATAAAAACAACCTAATTCAAGAAGAAAGTCTAGAAAGCGAAGAAGTAAAATGAGAAATTTAGGAATATCAATATATCCCGAACATTCTACAAAAGAAAATGATTTAGCATATATGAAGATGGCAGCAAAATACGGTTTTACAAGAATATTTACTTGCTTACTGTCAGTTGAAGAAAGTAAAGAAGAAACTATATCTAATTTTTCAAATTTTATAAGTCAAGCTCATAATCTTGGTTACACTGTATCTGTAGACACAAATGGGCATGTATTTGAGTTTTTAGGAGCAAAAGCAGATAATCTTTCTGTATTTTCACAAATGGGTGTAGACATTATTAGATTAGACTGGCCTCTTTCAGACTCGGAAAATATACTAATGACAAATAACCCATATGGTATCGCTGTTGAATTTAATGCATCTTCTGATATATCTTTAGATTTGCTTATAAAAAAGGGGGCTAATAGAAATGCCATGTCTACATGTCATAACTTCTATCCTCAAGAATATACAGGCTTATCTAAGAAAAGGTTTGATTATTTTACAGATAAATATTATCAAATGGGTTTGCCAGTACATTCTTTCATCTCTAGCAATAATGAGAATACTTTTGGTCCTTGGCCAGTTTTCAAGGGGTTATGCACACTAGAAGAGCATAGGTACAAAGCAATTGACTACCAATTAAGACATTTAATAGCTGATAGAAGAATAAATGATATTATTATTGGAAATGCATTTGCTTCAGAAGATGAACTTAAAGTATTAAGTCAAATAGATTTATCTATACCTAGCTTAAAAATCAATTTAAATAATGATATAATGGATATTGAAGAAAATATACTATTTGATTTTGTTCATGCTGATAGAATCGATTCATCTGAATATTTTATTAGAAGTAGCTCTACAAGAATTTTCGCAAAGGATAGTGACATACCCGCAAAGAATGTAGATAAAGAATTCTTTGAAAGGGGTGATGTGCTTATTGTTAATAACAATTTAGCTCATTATAAAGGAGAAATCCAAATTGTTAAAAAACAAATTAAAAATACAGGAGAAAGAAATTTATTAGGTTATTTAGATGAGAATGAACAATTAATATTAAATATGCTATGTGAACAAAATCCATTTAGAATTATTAAAGGAGAATAATATGAGTGAACAATTAAATATAGTTCTATGTTGTTCAGCAGGAATGAGTACAAGCTTAGTTGTAGAAAAAATGCAACAATCAGCTTATGAAAAAGGAATCGATGTTAATATAAAAGCTGTTCCAGTCTCAAGTGTAGAAGAAATTCATGAAGATGAAAGTATAGATGTTTTACTATTAGGACCACAAGTTAGATTTAAACTTAATGAGCTTAAACAAACTTATGAAAATAAAAAAACAGTGGTAAGTGTAATTGACATGATGGATTACGGAATGGTAAACGGAGCTAAAATATTAGATGACGCTTTAAAATTATTAGACTAATATGAAAATAGCCATTTAATCGGATGATTAAATGGCTATTTTCAATTAATTATACATAGACTATAATCTCAAAACAATGGCTAATACTAAACACTACTCACACAACCAATCCCTACGAGTAATATTTTTAACAATTTTTTAGTTAATTTATTTATTGTTGCATATAGTCTATCGACAACATTAGATAATGAATTAAAAAGCTCATTCTTAAATCCTATAGACCTTATTTGCTTCCAAATTTATTCTATGAGATTCATTTATGGGTTGTAAGGTGGAATATGGATTATTTCTATATTTTCTGGGATTTTTAATTTCCTTGATTTGTGCCATGTTGCTCTATCACATACTATTAGTATTTTATCTTATTTATACTCTTTGGATAACTTTTCTAAGAATACGTTCATACAAAAGGTAGTACTAAAAAGGAAATTTATTCTGTTTTTGGATCTGCTGCTCCATAGGTATATCTATATTCTCTAATAAGATGCCATGGTACAGATGGTCTTATTTTGTCATTACACCAACAGTATTTAGGCTCATTTATACGACCAAATTCTGCTTCATCTTGAAACATTATTATTGCTTTTCTATTTACGTTAATGTTTCCTATCTCTTATGCCTTAGATTTAATTTTTTGAGGATTCTGTTGCCTCTTCATTTGCCTTTTTGGGATGTATTTTTCTAAAGCCATGTTTTTTAGGGCATAATATATCTTACTTCCTACAATAAATGACCAACAGTTCTATATATGCTTTTTCAATTTCCTTAGATGTTATTATTTGCACTCTTTGTGCTATTTTTCAAATTGTTTTAAAAATTCTTTCTCTCTTCAAAACTCATATTCCTCTATTTACAGTTCTCTTCTTATTCATAAGTCCTGAAATCAAAGAAATCTTATATTTTTTATCCAATTTGGTATGGATTTAGTTGAAACATCTAATTTTTCTATTTCTTTTTTATTATTAGTGTTTTCATATTTTATTTTACAATATTTTGAATATCTAGTCATTAGGATAAGATAAGGTTAATTATATATTGTAAAATGGAATCAAAACAAAACAATTAATTTAACGTTAAAAAAAGATTGACCGAATAAAAAATTTATGCTATAGTATAATTAAATAAAACAGAAAGGGGTCAGTGGTTTGAAAGAAGTTCATATACTAAACTCATTAGAAGAAATAAATATAGTAAGTGATCCAACAAGGCTTAAAATAATAATGACATTAGGAACTACGCCAAAAACAGCCCAAGATTTATCAGATGTTTTAGGAGTTAGTAGGTCTAAAATTCACTACCACCTTAAGATACTTGAACAAAATGGGATAATAGAAGTTGTTGATACAGAATTAATAAATGGCATAACACAAAAATATTTCTTGCCAGTAGCCAAAGCTTTTATACCAAATAGCGAAATATTTAATAAAAACTTAGAAGAAAAACTCTTTACTTTCAAAATTCCTAGTAAGAATTATGATTCATTTGAAAAAGAACTAAATGGATTAATAAAAAAATATAGCGAATCTGACGATGATAATGAAAGCTATCAAGTACAAATATATAAATTATCTTAAAACCAGTAAGTTAATCCTTGCTGGTAAAAAAATATACAACAGTCAAATAAAACAAAACGTTAAATAAAAGGAGTATGTTTAAAATGATTAAAAATAAAGATTTCTATGTTCTACTCTTAGGACGATTAATAACAAATTTTGGTGATAGTCTATATGCTATAGCCTCTACTCTCTTGGTTTATCAGATGAGTGGGTCTACTGTCTATTCTGGTATAACCCTATTTCTAACTTCGTCAACAGCTATTGTTCAATTACTTCTAAGTCCAATCTTAGATAAGATTAATATGAAGAAGTTTTTGATTCTTTCCCAACTTATACAAGCTATCTTAATATTAATTATTCCAGCCTTGTATTATTTGGAAAGACTTACTTTCTATCATATTATGATAATAATGCCAATAATTTCTTTGATTAACCAACTTGTTTATCCTGGTCAGATATCATTATTGCCAAAAATCTTATCAAAAGATGAGCTAGTGACAGGTAATTCTTTAATGACTATGGCATACCAAGGTTCAAATGCGATTTTTGATACACTTGCAGGATTTGTAATATCAGCCTTTGGATTTATGATGGTTTTTTATGTTGATAGTGTTACTTTTTTATTAACTGGGATTTTATTTTGTTTCTTGTCCAAAAAACTTAGTCAATATAATAAAAGTGAAAAAACTAGCAAAGAAAATGTAATTAAAAATCATTTTGATAGCCTTAAAGAGGGGCTTAGCTTATTTAAGGATTCTAGAATCTTTGCTTTAGTTTTTGGAGTTGTATTTATCAACTTTTCAGCAACATCGATAAGTGCAGTCTTGCCTGCATTTGCAAAGGATGAAATATTTTATAGTCTAATGCTTGCGACAATGGGTGCTGGAGTTTTGATTGGATCCTTATTTGCAGGTTTTCCTAAACTAAAAGATATATCTTTAGGCAAACTTTATATTTATGGAATAATAATTGTAGCTGCATCTTGGATGGGAGTATCCTTCTATCATTTTAATATAAAAATTGCAGTAGGATTATATGGTCTAGGATGGTTTGTTGTAGGAATTGTAAATGTATATGCTCAAACAATGGTACAGATTATAGTACCAGCAGAAAGAATTGGTTCTGCAATGGCAGCTATGGTTGGTATTTCTACCTTTATGGCACCACTAGGAGCATTATTGGGTGGATATTTAGGGGAATATCTATCAAGTTCAAAAGCCATTTTTATAGCAAGTGTAATCATACTTTTGGTAGCAATTTATTGGACAATAAATAAAAACATAAGGAAATTACCAGCTATTAATAACTTTAATGAGGCGTTTAATTATGATTAATGATAAAGTTGTAATTTCATTTACGAATGTAGACAAAAGTCATGCTAAGTTTTTATATAATTTATATAATGAAGCAATTGTAATAGTAATGCTGTAAATAAGGAAAGCAAAATTGAGATTGATTCAATTCTAAAAACGATAGAATATTTTAGTAGTACTGAAAATTATTTACTTATCATTTCAATAAATGATGTAAATATTGGGATTGGAATAATATATTATGTTGATTATGAAAAAAATATCTGCTAATTAGGAATATTATTATATCCCCATTAAATCAAGGATTAGGATCTATTAGATTAGAGAAATTGATAAAAATGGTAAAACATTTATTAGATATTTTGTTAATAAAAGAGATATAGATAGAAATAATAAGATATATACCCCTTGCTGGATAAAGCATTAAAGGGGTATATATCGTATCAGGATTTAGGTCGATATACAAAATTATTTATAGACCGTTCCTTTTTATATTTACTTATTCATATCAATATCATCTTTTATAAAAGTACCATTTCTTACTTCTTCGTAAGCCTTATCTAACTCTTCTTGAGTATTCATTACAATTGGGCCTGGTGTCCATGCTATAGGCTCATCTATTCTTTTTGAAATAAAGGCTAGGACTGCAATTTCTTTATCTGTCTTATTTTCTATAAGAATTTTCTCACCCTTTCTTTCAACTAATCCTGCATGGAATTTCTCTACTGTCTTATCTCCAACTGTAAAATTTCCAATTAGGGCAAAAAGTGTTATAGAATCATCATCTTCAAGGTCAAGTTCAAAGGGAGAATTTGGATTAATGTGGATATCGTAGTAGTTTACAGGCTGATGTTTTGAAATAAATCCTTGATGGTCTTTATAATTTCCTGCAAGAAGTCTAAGGTAACCATTATCAAATTTTATCTCTTCTATTTTATCTTTTGAAATAGCAAAATACTCAGGAACTGTGAATTTATCATCACTTTTTAAGTTAAGCCATAATTGAACACCATAAAGTTTTTCTACAGGAGGCATCATTTCTTCGTGAAATATTCCACTTCCTGCCGTCATCCATTGAACCTCACCATCATTTACAGCATCTTCATTTCCCAAAGAGTCTTTGTGGACCATAGTACCCTTATATACATAGGAAATTGTCTCAATCCCTCTATGTGGATGCAATGGGAAACCTGCTTCATATTGTTTTGGATCAGTTGAATCAAAGGCATCTAAAAGTAAAAGTGGGTCTGTATCAAGCATTGTTTCTCTACTTAGGACGTGATAAAGGTGGACACCTGCTCCATCAATGCCCTTTTCAGGTTTTACTATATCTATTATCTTTCTCATAAAATTCCTTTCTTTTTTTAAAACTATTCAATCTAACTTATTTAACTTATTCCCTAAATTTAAATTAATAAACAAATTTAGTTTTTAAATAATATATTTATCATTTCTTTTACATTCATTTAATAAGGCTCTTAAAGTACTTAGGTATGATTACATCAAATGTAAAAAAAATAAGAGGAGATATAAATGAAAAAAACATTATTATTGGCACTATCAGCAAGTTTTATCTTAAGCCTACCTTCAAATGCTAAGGCAGATGAAGCTGTAAATCTAGATGAAGATATAAAAATAGAAGAAAGTATTGAAGAGGTAAGTTTAACAGAAGCTAAAGAGATTTCGACTTATGCTGGACAAACTGATACAAAGACTGAAGTTTCAACAGATATAAATGTTCATGAGTCAGAAAATTCCGAAGTAAATGAAGAATCTGACGTTGTTATAAATGAGGTAGACACAGAGCAAGATTATGTTGAACTTTATAACAATGCAGATGAGAGAAAAGATATTTCTGGTTGGTATATAAAAGATGATAAAGAAGATAGGGAAATTGAAAGAATAAAGGAAGGAACCTTTATAGAAAGTAAAAATTTCCACACCCTTGAAAATGGCAAGGACTTTTCTTTTGGTCTTGGTAAAAACGACCAAGTTGTTTTATACGACAAGGATGGAAATATAAGAGATAAGTTCTCATGGGATTCACATCCATTTGGCTCTTACGGAAGATATCCTGATGGAGTGGGAGAATTTGTAGATGGAGAAGTTTCTAAAAATGCTCCAAATAATAAAGAAGACGATACAGAAATAAAAGAAGCTGATTCATCAATAAAGATTAATGAAATTGAATCAAGTGACCCAAATGATGGCCCTGACTATGTTGAAATTTACAATGATTCTGATGAAGATAAGGACATTTCAGGATACTTTATCCTAGATGATAATCTAACAAGAGAGCATGAAGTACTTCCTGATGGGTCTGTTATAAAAGCTAAGGGATTTTTTGTTTTTGAAAATGGTATACATTTCTCCTTTGGACTTGGAAAAAATGACCAAGTTAACCTATTTAACAAAGACAAAGAACTTATAGATTCTTTTGCTTGGGATGGACATGCTGAAGGTGTTCTTGCAAGAGGTGAAGATGGCAAGGGAGACTTTGTTGATAGTGAAGCTTCTAAGGGATATTCTAATAATATTGATGAAGAAAAGATGAAAGATGAAAAACCTGTTGTAATTAATGAGGTTGAATCATCAGCAGAAGGTGGCGGAAAAGATTATGCAGAAATCTATAATATTTCTGATAATCCAGTAGACATTTCAGGATGGTACATTCTAGACAATGACCCAGACCACGAAAAAAGCCCACTAAAAGAAGGAACAATAATTGAACCTTTAGGATTTTTCGTATTTGAAGAAGGGGTAGACTTTGACTTTGGCCTTGGTTCAAATGATGAAGTAAACCTATATGATAAAGATGGAAATCTAGTTGATAAGTTCGCATGGACAAGTCATGCACCAGGAACTTATGGAAGACTTAAAGACGGATTTGGACAATTTACAGATACAAATCCAAGTAAGGGAAGAAAAAACACAGCTTTTACTCCAAAAACTATAGATATTGAAACAGCAAACTTTCCTGGAAATGGTGATATTAAAATCCTTGACAATGAGACTGTATTTGACCTAACAGACTTATCAGGAATTGATCAAGATGGCGAGTGGATTTATGGAGTAAATAATAAAGAAAGGCGCTTCTTAATCTTTAAACTTGAAAATGGAGAAATAAAACTTGCTCCAGGCTTTACCAACAAGGGTAAGAGTGTAGCTTTCATAAAAGATAAGGACAATCCAGAAGCTGAAGGTCCAGATTCTGAAGGAATAACAGTAGATAAGGATGGATTTATCTATCTTGCAGTTGAAAGAGACAATGGAGATAAGAACGTAAATAAAAATATGATTTTACAAGTTCAAAATCCATTTGATAAAAAAGATAAGTTTGTTGCAGATAAGGAATGGGATATTACAAATATCCTACCAGATGTTGAGGCGAACCTTGGAATTGAAACAATTGAGTGGGTTGGATTTGACCACATCAACAAGAGACTATTTGACCAATCTTTAAATAAAACATTTGATAAAAATGACTATAAAAACGCCTACCAAGATGGAGTATTTTTCGTAGGACTTGAGGCAAATGGAAATATCTATGCCCTAATTCTTCAAGATGATGGAAGCGCTAAAGTTATAAATGAGCTTTCAACTAACCTTGGTGGAGTTATGGGACTTGACTATGATAGAGAAAATGACATACTTTGGGCTCTAGCAGATGACGGATTTGACAACATCCACACAGCTATCCAATTTGATGGAACAGATAAGCCAAAAGTTATAAATGTATCTGCTCCAAGTGAGATGAATAAAAGACTTAACAACGAAGGTTTTGTAATTCTTCCATCAAGTGAAAAAGACACAAGAGATGTTCTATACTTTATGGATGGAACAAACAAAGAAGCTATAAGACTAGCTTCTTTAAACAAGGCTTATATGAGTGACTTAGGACTTGAAAAAATAGATATAGCAGACGAAAAAGAAGAAAATCCAATATATGAAAACTCTAGTGAAGAGCCAAAAGATGATAAGAATAAAACAGAAGAATCTAAAGATGAAAAAAGTAAAATAGACCCTGATTCAGATTCTAAAAAAGACGATAAAAAAGAATCAGATTCAAAAAACAAAAAAGAAGAAAAAGAATCTCCAACAGCTTCAAGAAAACAAAGTGCTAAAAAGATTAAAAAATCTTCTTCAACAAGTGATAACAAAGCACCAAAAACAGGAGTTACTTCTTTATCAAGTATCATTCTTACAGGACTTGGCTCAATATTAGGACTTGGACTATTAAAAAAGAGAAAATAATAAAAATCTTCCTTATTTGGGTAAAAAATAATGATAAAGTATTCGAACAAGTTTTAAAAGACTATGGTCTTGAAGACTTAAACAAAGAAGACTTAGAAATTTTTTATAATAATTCCATTGATTCAAAAGGTGGAATCCAAGGTATAGTTTTACAAAACTATATAATGATTAGACAACTTGATAGACTAAGTAAAAATATAGAAAAACTTTTAGAAAAATAAAGATATGGCTCTTTTAAGATAATCTCTTAAAAGAGCCAATTTTTATACCAAAATTAACTTGATATCCATCTCCTTTAGGTAATCTTGCCATTCATCGCTTAGATTTTTATCACTTATTATAGTATCAATTTCAGATAAGTCTGCAAAGTGGGTTGATTTTACTGCTCCAAACTTTGATGAATCAGCTAAAAGTATTACTTCTAGAGAGTTTCTTATTATTATTTTTTTGCTGTTTAATTCATAGGAATTCTCACAAGTAATTCCTAAATCTTTGTGAACTCCTGCTGCTGATAGGAATAACTTAGATGCCCTAATATTTTTCATCATTTCTATACTTTGGTTTGATTCCATCATACCTGAATCCCTATGTAAGTTTCCACCTCCTATAATCAAGTCGATATTTTTCTTAAATAAGAGATTGATAAGGTTATTTGATGAGAAAACTAGGGCAGTACATTTTATATCATCCATGGCTTGGCTTAGCTTTTCTGTTGTTGTACCCGTATCTATGATTATTATATCATCTTCTTTTATCATAGAAGCAGCTTTTTGTCCGATAAGAAATTTTTCCCTGTCCTTAATTAATAAATGGGAGTCAAGGCTGTACTTGTCTTCATTTATAGGATTATCAATTTTTGAATTGTAAACAATGGCTCCATGGAAAGTTTCTACTATATTTTGCTCTTCTAATATTCTAATATCACGTCTTATAGTCATATCAGAGACATCAAGCTTTGTAGCAAGTTCCTTTACTGAGGCTCCATTATTTTCTTTAATTATCGAAATTATCTTATTTCTTCTATCTTCTTTTTTACTCATAATTAAACCCTTTCGCTTACATTTATTGTATCATAATTTATATAAATATGTTGGAAATCTTCGAAACAAGCAAAAAATATAAGGTAAAATAACAACATTTTATAAAAATACAACAAAATAATGTTGACAAATTACCAAATCATGTTAAAATATAAGTAGATAAAAAACTACACGTGTATTTTGAAAAATATTTGCAAGATTTAAAGGAGTAAATATGGATAATAAAGAAATATTAAAGCACATTGATCATACCTTACTTAAAGCATATTCAACATGGGATTCTATCAAGTTGCTTTGTGATGAAGCAGTAGAATATGAAACAGCATCAGTATGTGTTCCTCAAACATATATAAAAAGAATCAAGGAAAACTACCCTAGCCTAAATATCTGCACAGTTATAGGATTTCCTCTAGGATATAATTCGACAAAATCTAAAATTGTTGAAACTAGAGAGGCAATTATTGATGGTGCCAATGAGATTGATATGGTAGTTAATATCTCAGATGTTAAAAATGGAAACTATAAGAAAGTAGAAGATGAAATTAGGGAGATTAAAAAGGCCTGCGGTGATAAGGTTCTCAAGGTTATTATAGAAACATGTTATCTTAGTAAGAATGAAAAAATTGCCATGTGTGAGGCTGTAACAAATGCTGGTGCTGATTATATTAAGACAAGTACTGGTTTTGGGACAGATGGAGCAAGAATGGAAGATATTCTTCTATTTAAAGAACATATTGGAGAAAATGTGAAAATAAAAGCAGCAGGTGGAGTAAAAACTAAAGATGACCTTATAGCTTTCATAGAAGCAGGGTGTGAAAGAATAGGAACATCTTCAGCTGTAAAAATGTTAACAAATAAACATTAATTAGGAAGTAGATGGAAAATATGGTAGATAAAAGGATATTTTTAATAGTATTGGATTCATTTGGAATAGGTGAGATGCCTGATAGTAAAAATTATGGGGATGAGGGTTCAAATACCCTCAAAGCTATCTGTCAAAGTCCAAAATTCAAGACGCCAAATCTTAAAAAATTAGGTCTTTTTAATATAGATGGGATTGATTTTATAGAAAAGATGGAAAATCCTATAGGATCTTTTGCTAAAATGAAAGAGGCTTCAAATGGAAAAGATACAACTATAGGTCACTGGGAGATGGCAGGAATTATATCAGAAGCTCCATTTCCAACTTTTCCAAATGGTTTCCCAAAAGATTTCTTATATGAATTTTCAAAAAGAACTGGAAGAAAGATTCTTTGTAATAAACCTTACTCTGGTACAAAGGTTATAGAAGATTATGGTAAAGAACATCTAGAAACAGGAGCACTTATAGTTTATACATCGGCTGACTCAGTATTTCAAATAGCAGCTCATGAAGATGTAGTTCCTTTAGAAAAGCTATATGAATATTGCAAGATTGCAAGAGAAATGCTTATTGGAGATATGGCAGTAGGAAGAGTTATAGCAAGACCTTTTGTAGGAGAGCTTGGCTCATTTGAAAGAACTAGAAACAGACACGACTTTTCTCTAAAGCCACAAGGCACTACAATTATGGATGAACTTTTGAAAAATGGCTATGATTCAATCGGTGTAGGAAAGATTTATGATATTTTTGCAGGAGAATCCATAAAAGAACACTATCCTATGAAAGATAATAACGAAGGAATGGATATAACAATAAAGCTTATGGATAAGAAATTTAAAGGCTTATGCTTTGTTAATTTAGTTGATTTTGATATGATTTATGGTCATAGAAATGATGTTGACGGCTATGCCAATGCCATGACAGAGTTTGACCAAAAGCTTGGAGTTATGCTTAAAAAGTTAAGGGATAATGATATAGTAATAATTACAGCAGATCATGGATGTGATCCTTCAACTCCATCTACAGATCACTCTAGAGAATATGTTCCAATGCTTGCCTATGGGAAAAGCATAAGAAAAGGAATGAATTTAGGCATAAGAAAAACATTTGCAGATATATCACAGACAATAGCAGATATATTTGAAATAAAGGCAAATACGGAAGGAAAAAGCTTTTATAAGGAAATAAAAGATAGGTGATATTATGAAATTAATATTAAATATAATAGGAATCCTAGTAGTTTTAGGAATAATGTGGCTTATATCTATTAATAGAAAGGCAGTAAACTTTAAAACTATAGGACTTGCAATAGTAGTTCAATTTTTTCTGGCAGGACTTTTGATAAAACTTCCTGCAGGAAGAGCGGCAATAGCGGCTGTATCAAAGGCAGTCGAAAGGGTTCTTTCATATGGTTCTGAGGGTATAGGTTTTGTGTTTGGCTCGTTGGGAAATCCAACAGCTCCAACTGGTATGATTTTTGCTTTTCAAACCCTAACAAACATTATTTTTATATCAGCCCTAGTTGCAGTTTTATACTACACAGGAGTTTTAGGCTTTGTAGTTTCAAAGATAGGTTGGCTTATAGGAAAAATATTTAAAACAAGTGAAGTGGAATCATTTGTAGCGGTAGCGAATATGTTTTTAGGTCAAACAGATTCACCAATTTTGGTTGCTAAATACCTAAAGATGATGACGGATTCAGAAGTTATGCTTGTTCTAGTATCAGGAATGGGTTCTATGTCAGTATCAATTATAGCGGGATACACTGCTCTTGGGATTCCAATGGAGTCCTTACTTATAGCATCAACTCTTGTTCCAGTAGGCTCAATTATAATATCCAAAATTATATGTCCACAAACCGAAGAAGTTAAAGAATTAGGCGAGATTAAGATGGATAATAAGGGTAATAATGAGAATGTATTAGATGCCCTTTCAGCAGGAGCTATGGACGGTATGAATATGGCGATGGCTATAGGTGCATCACTTATAGCAATCATATCTATAGTTGCCCTTTTAAATGGTATACTTGGAATATTTGGCATATCATTTGAATTGGTTTTATCATATCTTTTTGCACCAATAGGATATTTAATGGGACTAGAAGGGAGTGAAATATTCAAAGCAGGAGAACTTTTAGGCTCTAAACTTATACTTAATGAATTTGTAGCTTTTGGTAAACTTGCTCCAGAGCTTGCATCAATGAGTCCTAGAACAGGACTTATGCTTGCAATATCTCTTGCAGGATTTGCTAATGTATCATCAATAGGAATTTGTATATCAGGTATATCGGTACTTTGTCCGGAAAAAAGACCAACCCTTGCCAAACTTGCAGTTAAGGCGATGATTGGAGGATTTTGTGTAAGCTTACTATCAGCAATGATAGTTGGAATATGGATGCTATTTTAGGAGGATAATATGAGAATAGTAGATATAATTGAAAAAAAGAAAAATAAAGAAGAATTAACAGATGCTGAAATCCAATATTGGATAGATGGAGTTACAGATGATAGTATTCCTGATTACCAAACATCAGCCCTTCTTATGGCCATAGTCTTAAATGGAATGACTAGCCATGAAACTGCTAAACTTGCAGAAGCTATGATGAAATCTGGAGATGTAATGGATTTATCAGATATCGAAGGAGTAAAATCTGACAAACACTCAACAGGTGGGGTGGGAGATAAAACATCAATAGCTCTTGGAGCTATAGTTTCAGCCTGTGGCTTAAAACTTGCTAAAATGAGTGGTAGGGGATTAGGACATACTGGTGGAACACTCGATAAACTTGAATCAATCGAAGGATTTAATGTATTTCTAACAGAAAAAGAGTTCAAAAAACAAGTTAGAGATATAGGTCTTGCGATAATTGGTCAAACAGGAGAGTTAGTTCCAGCTGACAAAAAACTTTATGCTCTAAGAGATGTTACAGCAACAGTTGATTCTATACCACTAATAGCATCATCGATAATGAGTAAAAAACTAGCATCTGGATCAGATACAATTCTACTTGATGTAAAATATGGTGAAGGTGCTTTCATGCACACCATTGAAGATGCCAAAAAACTAGCAAGTGCAATGATATCCATAGGAAAAAAACTAGGTCGTGACACAAGGGCTATGATTACAGATATGAACCAACCTTTAGGAAATACTATAGGAAATGCCCTAGAGGTAAGAGAAGCTGTAGAAACAGTAAAAGGTGAAGGACCAAAAGACTTTACAGAACTTGTAATGGTAGCAGGAGAAATTATGTTAATCCAAGCTGGAAAAGCAAATAATAAAGTAGACGCAAGAAAACTTCTAGAAGAAGCTATATCTTCAGGAAGGGCTTTTGACCAACTTAAGAAAATGGTAGAATATCAAGGTGGAAATGTTGCACAAATTGAAGATACAAGTCTACTTCCACAAGCAAAATATAAAACTGAAATGAAATCAAAAGAGGCAGGATATCTTGACCATATTCACTCCATGAACCTTGGAATCCTATCAATGAAGCTAGGTGGAGGACGTGAGAGAAAAGAAGATAAAATAAATTATGCAGTAGGACTTGAAATGAAGGTCAAAAAAGGTGATAAGGTAGAAAAAGGTGATCTACTTTGCACAGTATATCATGATAAAGAACTTACAGATGAATGGATTGAAAGCTTCTATGATACATTCACCTATACAGACAAAAAAGTTGAACCAATTCCAATAGTTGAAGAAATATTAGAATAATAAGAAATTTATGGTTACTATAACTGAACCTCCTAATTCATAATCTGGATAGGAAGTTCAGTTTAATTTTATAGTTGGATATGTATAAAAATCTTAAAAAACTTAGAAGAATTTAACAAATTGTTTGTTTCTTTTTAACATATATACACATATTACAGATAGGATTAATAGTATTATTGATAGAAAAAGTACCACAAGACTTGGATTTGAAAAGCTTGAACCTGGTTTATGCTTTATAACAAGTCCAAAAAGTGCCCATATCAGTGGTATTACAAGTCCTATATTTGGATTTTCTTTATAGACGTAAAATATAAGTGTCCAAGAGATTATCAGTAATACTAATGTTATAAAAAGTCCAAATATTCCAAATGGATTGTTTCCTTCTTTTACTAAAATGGTGATGACATTGGTAAATGTTGAAAATAAAAGCCAACCTGCATGAAGTCCTGAAGGAATGGTGACAAAGATTTTGTATTTTTCACTAAATTTTTTATTTCTATCAATTGCTTTAACCAAGTGAACAAGGGTAACAGTATAAGCCATTATGGCTATAAGTGCTGGCATAATCAAATCATTATTCCAAGTTATAGTCCACAAAACATTACAAATAGAAGATCCTATAAAAATAGGTATGAGTTTATCATAATAAAATTCATCATCTGACATTGATAACTTTTTACCCAATGGCATGATTAAGAATAAGATCATACCAATATATATTACAACCCATATTGAAAAAACAAATGATGGTGGTGAAAGGAGGTTTGTATACATATTTGAGGTTTCTATTTGACTGTATTTAAACAAAATCCCCATATATGCCATATAATTTAGCATTATAATTAAGAGAAAACTAATCCAAGCTATAATATAGGTTCTATTTTTAAATTTTTTCTTCATTTTATTCTCCTTATTTTTCATAAATCAAAAATATAAACTTTATAATTATTGTAATATGTTTACCCAAAATCTTACCTATTGTAATAAAATATTCTTATATATTCGATGATATATCACATGAAATATTTGATATAAAATTATTGACTAGGAAGAAGCAAAATGTTATAATAATAAAAACGTTATCATAAAAGCCGGCTTTGATATGTTTTTACTAAAGTAATATAATCTCATAATCTGGATGAGAGTCTCTACAACTTACCGTAAATAAGTGGCTATTCTTTAGTTGATGTAAATCAATTTATATCTTAACTACTTAAGTTAGAAAAATATTATGAAGGAGGATCCGTATGGACTCAAAAACAAATGGTTTTCTAAGTAGGTTTTTTCATCTTGATGAAAATAATACTAATGTAAAGACAGAAGTTATCGCTGGTATCACAACATTTATTACTATTGCATATGTTTTGATCATTAACCCACAGGTTCTATCAAGCCCTTTTGAGATTATGGGAGATGGCCAAATGGCTGAAAAAATTTCAAATGGTGTTTTTATAGGAACATGTTTAGGTGCCTTTATTGGTACAATTCTTGTAGCTTTTTATGCTAAACTACCTTTTGCACAAGCCCCAGGTATGGGACTGTCAGCATTTTTCGCCTATACTACTATGCTTGGCATGGGATATAGTTACCCTCAAGCCTTAGTCATAGTATTTATATCAGGTATTTTATTTATAGTAATTACTGCCCTAGGTATAAGAGAGGCAATAATAAGGGCTATACCTGATTCAATTAAACTTGCAATGACGCCTGGTATAGGATTATTTATAACTATAATTGGTCTTAAAAATGCAGGTCTTGTCGTAAAAAATGATGCAACTCTTGTTTCTCTAATTGACTTTGCCAATTGGAGAGGAGCAGATGGTAATATTGAGATGATTCTAGGAGCAGTTCTTGCCCTTATAGGACTTTGCATTATAGCAATCCTTACATATAAAAATGTAAAAGGAGCAATCCTTATATCAATAATATCATCAACTATAATTGGTATTCCAATGGGACTTACAAAGATTTCAAACCTTAGCTTAAATATAGGTCCAAAGCTTAGTGACTTTTTTGAAGTGTCATTTTTCAACCTTGATTTTGCAGGTCTTTTCCAAGGTCCAAATTTATGGTCTTCCATATTTACTGTAACCATGCTTGTTTTAAGCTTTTCTTTAGTAAATATGTTTGATTCACTTGGAACTCTACTTGCAGCAGCTAAACAATCTGGTTTAGTAGATAAAAATGGTGAAGTTATAAATCTTAAACAAGCTCTTATGAGTGATGCAATATCAACAGCAGCAGGAGCTTTGGTTGGAACAAGTACAGTTACAACAGTAGTAGAATCATCAGCAGGTATTGCTGCAGGTGGTAGAACAGGACTTACTTCCTTAACTACAGCCTTACTCTTCTTACTATCAATAATCTTTGTCCCAATAATATCAATTATTCCAGCTCAAGCTACAGCTCCAGCCTTGATATTTGTTGGAGTACTTATGCTTGCTGGAATAAAAGAAGTTGACTTTGCTGATGTTACAAATGCTTTACCAGCATTTTGTACAATAGTGTTTATGCCATTTACCTACTCTATAGCAAATGGTATAGCCATAGGTTTAATAATCTATTGCATAGTTAAGGCTTTTACAGGACAAGCTAAAGAAATAAAACCACTTACCTTAATAATAGCACTAACCTTCGCTTTTAGGTATGCCTTTATAACACTCGGTTAGGAGAAAATATGAACAAATTTATCCTAAAAGGAAATATAATCTATAGCAAAAATGAAAATGAAATAAATTTTTACGAAGCTTCTTACCTAGTTGTAAAAGATGGTAAAAGCCAAGGAGTATATAATAGGATTCCTGAAGAATTTATAAATTATGAAATAATTGATTTCGAAGATAAGATAATAATGCCAGGTCTAGTTGATCTCCATATCCATGCCCCTCAATACAATTTTAGGGGTATGGGACTTGATTTAGAATTATTAGATTGGTTAAACACCTATACCTTTAAAGCTGAGGCAAAATTTAAAGACCTATCTTATGCTAAAAGATCCTATAAGAGATTTGTAGACTATATAAGAAGAGGACCTAATACAAGATTTGCAATTTTTGCAACTCTTCATCTTGATCCAACTATTATCCTAATGGATATGATGGAAGAGTCAGGTCTTGTTTCCTTTATAGGAAAGGTCAATATGGATAGAAATGGTGGAGCTGAATTGGAAGAAAAAGATGCTGATGAGTCAATAAAAACGACTATATCTTGGCTTGATAAAATAAAAGGAAAATATAAAAACACCTACCCTATTATTACTCCAAGATTTATCCCATCTTGTAGTGATGAGCTTTTGAATAAATTAAGAAAAGTTAAAAATGAATATAAACTTCCAATCCAATCTCACCTATCAGAAAACTTGGGTGAGATAGACTGGGTAAAAGACCTAGTACCTAAATCAGACTTCTATGGTGAAGCTTACGAACTTTTTGATCTTTTTGGCAAGGAAAATAAAACAATAATGGCCCATTGTGTTTATTCAAATGACAAAGAACAAAAACTAATGAAAGACAATGGTGTCTTTATAGCCCACTGCCCTGATTCAAATACCAACCTAACATCAGGTATAGCTCCAGCAGGGAAATATCTAAGAAACGGTCAAAAAATAGGACTTGGTTCAGATATAGCAGGAGGAGTTCATTCATCAATATTTAAGGCTATGGCAGATGCCATAAAAGTTTCAAAATTAAGATATAGACTAGTTGATGAAAGTATAAAACCCCTAAGTATAGAAGAAGCCTTCTATATGGCAACATTAGGAGGGGGAGAATTCTTTGGAAAAGTAGGTTCTTTTGAAAAAGACTACGAATTTGATGCTATAGTAATAGATGATTCCTATTTATTAGAAGAAGATGAACTCACACTCAGACAAAGACTTGAAAGGATAATATATATTTCTGAAGATAGAGATGTAGTTTCTAAGTTTGTAAGAGGGGAAAGATTATTTTAAAGAAAAATTTATTTTGTTTTGATATAACAAATAGATAATATTAAAAGTTCTTATAAGGACTGTTGCAAAATTATGAATTTCTAATGTTCTATCATTACAAGTTACTCATAGACAATTTGAAATAGCTAACGCTTAAGTAGGTCAAATTGTTGTGGGGAACTTGTAATGATTTTGGAACGACTAATTCATTCTGCAATAGTCCTTTTTTATGTAAAAAATTAATTTGACAAAAACGATATCATAAATTATACTTTAAATAGTTAAGATGTTTAACTATTTAAACACTAT
Source organism: Anaerococcus faecalis (assembly GCF_013371425.1). Taxonomy (NCBI): domain Bacteria; kingdom Bacillati; phylum Bacillota; class Tissierellia; order Tissierellales; family Peptoniphilaceae; genus Anaerococcus; species Anaerococcus faecalis. The sequence continues at coordinate 9,946 of NZ_JABVBA010000012.1, read as the reverse complement.
ATTAAGGAGGTCTTATGAGTGAACATGTAAAAAAGCTTAACTTATGGAATATTGTAGGACTAGGACTAGGAGGGGCAATTGGTACAGGTATATTTGTTCTATTAGGATTCGGTATCCAATATTCGGGCAGGTCAATTTTACCAGTAGTTATGATAGGCTGTTTCTTTATGTTATTAGCATATTGGTTCCATTTAGTTATGCCTTCTATTTTTATTTTAGAAGGTGGTGACTACAGTATGAAAACGATGTTATTTAATCCGACTTTTTCTGGTGTTGCTGCATTTATTACAGTGATTAATGGGTTTGCAATGTCAAGCTATGCAATAGCTATAACTGATTATTTAAGTGTTTTATGGCCAGATGTCAAAAATTACTATAAGTTAGTTTCATTTGTGATAATAACAGTGTTTTTTCTATCAACGGTAGGTGGGTCAAGGTTTATTACTCTCCTTGAAAATGCTGTTACAATTGTACTAATAGCATCTTTAATTATGTTTATTATTTTTGGTGTTCCACAAGTTCATTTCACTAAATATTTTGATCCAAATTATGATGGTGGATTTTTTAGAGGGGGATTTAGCGGATTTATAAGTGCAATTGCAGTAATGGGATGGGCTTGCCAGGGTACAACTATGGCACCAGTATCTATGGCGGCTGTAACTAAAAATCCTAAAAGAACTATTACTGAGGGTATTATTATAATAACTGTAATTTTATCTTTAGTTTATGGATTGATGGCATATGTTGCAGGTGGAGTATTGCCATATGCTAAAATAGCAGGACAAAATTTAAGTGTAACTGCAGAAGCAATATTACCCAAAGGATTGTTTTTATTTTTTGTAGTAGGTGGTGGAATTGGTGCTATAGCATCATCTTTATTGGGTGGACTTGCGATGGTAAGATATCCACTAATACATATAGCTGAGGATGGATGGTTACCAGAGATGTTTAAAATGAAATCTAAAAATGGATATCCAATTCTGGTATACTCAGTATTCTATTTGGTTTCAGTAATACCTATATTAACTGGTATGACTCTAGATGCTGCTGTATCATTGGTAATGATTCCTACAATGATAATGAATATTTATATGAATTTAGGTTGTTTGACTATACCTAAGAAATATCCTAAGCAATGGGCTAATAGAAGTATAAAAATAAATCACACCTTTTATAATATATGCTGTGTTTTAGGTGCTATATGTGCTGGTATTGTAGCCTTTAATTTATTTAAAGATTTAAATCTTAGAGATACTATAATAGCTGTTATTATGCTAGCGCTTATGTTCTTCTTGTCTTGGTTAAGATTAAAACAAGGTGCAGTAAGTAAAGAAAAATTAGAAGAAAATAAAAGAGAGGTAGTTAAAAAAGCCTTAGAAGCTGAAAATACATTAGGAGGAAATTATGAAATTTAAATTTGATGAAATGCTTGAAAGACATGGAAAAGACGCTATGGCTGTTGATGGACTTGGAACAATACCTAATATGAGTCCTGATCTTCCAAAAGAAGGATTTGATGCAATTCCTATGTGGGTTGCTGATATGAATTTTGCTACAGCTCCTTCTATTCAAGATGCAATTATTGAAAGAGTAAAGCATCCCGCTTTTGGGTATTTTGCTCCATCTAAGCAATATTATAACTCTATCATAAATTGGCATAAGGATAGAAAAGGTATTGAGAATATTAAAAAAGAGCATATAGGATATGAAAATGGAGTTTTAGGTGGTGTTATTTCTGCTCTAAATGTATTTTGTTCAAAAGGAGATAAGGTTCTAGTTCATTCCCCAACTTATATTGGTTTTACTATGTCCTTAGTAAACAATGGTTACAATATTGTTCATTCCGAGCTCATTAAAGATGAAAATGGAAGATGGGTTATGAATTATGAAGATATGGAAAAAAAGATTGTAGAAGAAAAAATAGTTGCAACTATTATGTGTAATCCTCACAATCCAACAGGTAGGGTATGGACTAAAGAAGAACTCAAAAAAGCAGTAGCTATATTTGAAAAACACAATGTAAAGATAGTATCAGATGAAATTTGGTCGGATATCCTTGTTAATGGAGCAAAACAAACCCCAACTCAAGAAGTTTCAGATTATGCTCATGAAAATACAGTTGCCCTTTATGCTCCAAGCAAGACTTTTAACCTTGCAGGCCTTGTTGGCTCATACCATATAATCTACAATGAATATATAAGAAATAGGGTGGATAAAGAATCTTCACTTTCACACTACAATGATATGAATGTCTTATCTATGCATGCTTTGATAGGAGCCTATAGTAAGACTGGTCAAGAGTGGGTTGATGAATTATGTGAAACTATATCAAAAAATGTAAACTATGCTTATGAATTCATTAAGGAAAACTTTAGAGGAGTCAACTTATCAAAACCAGAGGGAACCTACATGCTTTTTCTAGATTTCAGAGATTATTGCAAAGAACACAATGTTAATGTAGGAGAAATTCTTAAAAAAGGTTGGGATGTCGGTGTAGCATGGCAGGACGGCAGACCATTTAATGGAAAATATGCTATAAGAATGAATCTTGCTTTGCCTTATTATAAGGTAGTTGAAGCTTTTAGTAGACTTAAAGAATATGTAATTAAATAAGTAAAGTATAGAAAAACTCAAAGTTTTAAATTCTCTAAAAAACTTTGAGTTTTTTTATTGTTTCTAGGTAATTAAAAAATATTAAATTTTGGACTTAATTTCAGAAAAAACAAGAAAAAATAAGGGAAAACAGGAAAATGATATCATTTTGTTCGAATTAATAAAATTAATTTCTAAATTAAGCTAAATCTTGAAATAAAATTCAAAGAAGTATATACTTTAATCAGTAAGGAGGCTAACATGACCTATGGAGAAAAAATAGATTCTATTAGAAATAATTTAATAGTATCATGTCAAGCACTTCCAGGTGAACCCCTACATTCATCTTTTATAATGGGAAGAATGGCTAGGGCTGCAAAAGTTGGAGGAGCTAGTGGAATTAGGGCAAACACTTGTGCAGATATAAAAGAAATACAAAAAGAAGTAGATTTGCCTATAATTGGAATTATTAAAAAAGACTATGCTGATTCTAAAATATACATAACACCTACTATGGATGAAGTTGATAGTTTGGTTGAAAGTGGTGTTGAAATTATAGCTATGGATTCAACAGAGAATTTAAGACCAGGTGGAATTGGTATAGAAGAGTTTTTCACAGAAGTTAAGAAAAAATATCCAAATCAACTGTTTATGGCGGATTGCTCTACAGTTGATGAAGCTATAAGGGCAGACAAGCTTGGTTTTGACTTTATAGGAACAACTTTAGTTGGATATACAGACCAATCAAAAGGTGACAAAATAGAAAATAATGATTTTGAAATAATTAGGAAAATTATAGCAAATGTAAAACATGAAGTTATAGCTGAGGGCAATATTAATACTCCTATGAAGGCTAGAAGAGTAATTGAACTTGGATGCTTTAGTGTAGTAGTAGGATCTATTATTACAAGACCACAAGTAATAACAAAAGCGTTTGTAGATGAAATTAATAAAAAATAATATAAGGGGGATATGATGAGAAATTTAGATAAGTATAAGGGTGTTATACCAGCATTTTATGCATGTTATGATGATGAGGGTGAAATTAGTCCAGAAAGAGTAAGAGAATTAACTAAATATTTTATAGATAAGAAAGTTAAGGGTGTGTATGTAAATGGATCTTCAGGAGAATGTATATACCAAAGTGTAGAAGATAAGAAAACGGTTCTTGAAAATGTAATGAAAGAGGCTAAGGATAAACTTACAGTTATAGCTCATGTTGCTTGTAATAATACAAAAGATTCAATGGAACTTGCAGCACATGCAGAAAGCTTAGGAGTAGATGCTATAGCAGCTATACCACCAATTTATTTTAGACTACCAGAATATTCAATAGCAGAATATTGGAATGATATTTCATCTGCCGCAAAGAACACAGATTTTGTAATCTATAATATACCGCAACTTGCTGGTGTGGCCTTAACAGATGCACTTTTTACTGAAATGAGAAAAAATCCTAATGTTATTGGTGTAAAGAATTCATCTATGCCAGTTCAAGATATTCAAATGTTTAAACAAAAAGCAGGAGATGATTATGTAATTTTCAATGGTCCAGATGAACAGTTTATATCAGGTAGAATTATAGGAGCAGAGGGAGCTATCGGGGGTACATATGGAGCTATGCCTGAACTATTCTTAAAAATGGATGAATGTTTAAAGAATAAAGATTTAGATAAGGCAAGGGATATCCAATATGATGTAGATGAAATAATCTACAAAATGTGTTCAGCTCATGGAAATATGTATGCAGTAATTAAAGAGATACTTAGGATTAATGAAAATCTAGATATAGGAAGTGTAAGAAAACCTCTATCTGGACTTATTGAAGATGATATGTCTATAGCAAAAGAAGCTGCTGAGATGATAAATAAAGCAAGAGACAAATATATTGATTAAAGGATGATAATATGCAAGGATTTACTAAAATTGATCTAATTATATTAATAGTATATTTAGCGGTGGTATTATTTGCTGGCCTTCATTTCTCAAAAAAAGAGATGAAGGGCAAAGAATACTTTAAAGGTGATGGTACAATTCCATGGTGGGTAACATCAGTATCTATATTTGCAACACTTTTAAGTCCTATTTCCTTCTTATCACTTCCAGGTAACTCATATGCTGGAACATGGATAATGTGGTTTGCTCAACTAGGTATGTTGATAGCAATTCCATTTACTATTAGATTTTTCTTGCCTATTTATAGCAAGCTTGATATAGATACAGCTTATCAATATCTTGAACTAAGATTTGATAGCAAAGGTTTGAGAATACTTGGTGCACTAATGTTTATAATCTATCAAGTAGGACGTATGTCAATTATAATGTATCTACCATGTATGGTGCTTTCAAAACTTATAGGCATTAATGTTAATATACTTATTATTATAATGGGAATTATAGCTATAATCTATTCTTATACTGGTGGACTTAAATCAGTATTATGGACAGATTTTATACAAGGTTCAGTATTACTACTTGGTGTAACTTTTGGTTTAATCTATCTATTATGTAATATTGATGGAGGATTTTCAGCTATAGCAGATGAGCTTATAAATAATCATAAGTTCTTAGCAGTAGATCAACCAATATTTGATGCGAATATATTCAGAGATAGTATATTCTTATTAATTTTCGGTGCAGGTTTAAATACAGTAGGTTCATATGTTTCAAGTCAAGATATAGTACAAAGGTTTACTACAACAACAGACACAAAACAATTAAATAAGATGATGATAGCTAATGGTTGTCTATCCATATTTATTGCAACTGTTTTCTACCTTATAGGTACAGGTTTATATGTTTTCTATCAAACACAAGGAAATCCACTACCACCTGCAGCACAACAAGACCAAATCTATGCATCATGGATTGCATTTGAACTTCCAGTAGGATTTACAGGAGTTTTACTTGCAGCTATCTATGCAGCAGCCCAATCAACACTTTCAACAGGACTTAACTCAGTTGCTTCAAGTTGGACTTTAGATGTTCAATCCAATATAAGTAAAAAAGACTTAAGTTTTGAAAAACAAACTAAAATTGGACAAAGAGTATCACTAATAGTGGGTATCTTTGCTATAATCGTTTCTATGGTTCTTGCAAATGGTAATATAAAATCAGCTTATGAATGGTTTAATGGTTTTATGGGCCTTGTCCTAGGTATATTGGTTGGAACATTTATATTAGGTGCATTTACAAAAATAGCAAATAAATTTGGGGCAAGCTTGGCCTTTATTGCAGCAAGTTGTGTTATGGTATATATAAAATACTTTGTAGATCCAGCAAAAATTTCCTTCTGGTCTTATTCAATAATTTCAATAGTAGTTTCACTAATAGTTGGAATTATAGGATCAATAGTCTATAACAAAATAAAAGGAGACAAAATTAGTCCACCAAAAGAAACAACCATATATAAATAGATTGGGAGAAAATATGATATTTGGAAATATTAAAAATCTAAAAGAATATTCATTTTTAGAAAATAAAATACTAGAATGCTTTGACTATGCCAAAAACAATGATTTAAAAACTTTTGAAAAAGGAAGTTATCAAATTGATGGTGACAGATTATTTGTAAATATAGTTGAATATGAAACAAAAAATAAGGAAGATAGCTTTTGGGAAGCTCATAAAGACTACCTAGATTTACACCTTATGCTTGATGGGTGTGAGCAAATTGATTTAAACTTTATATCTAATTTAGAACTTGGAGAATATGTTAAAAAAGATGATTATCAAGCTTTAGAAGGAGATAATAATTCCTTCGTAATATTAAACAATGAAGATTTTCTAATCTGTTTTCCAAATGATGGGCACATGACAGCCATAGCTTATAAAAAAGCTCAAAAAATAAAAAAAGCAATTTTTAAAATAAAAATATAATATAATTAAAGAGGCAAGATGTTTTTTTTAACATATGCCTCTTTAATTATAAAAAGTAGGAAGTATCATGAAAAAATATATTAGTATAGATATAGGCGGAACAGCCATAAAATATGGAATAATTGATGAAAATAGCAATATTTTAGAAAAAAATGAGATAGAAACTGAGGCCTATAAAGGTGGAGTAAATATTTTAAAAAAAGTTTTAGTAATTATAAAGACTTACTTAGAAAAAATATGCAAAGAAGAAATAGAAGGAGTTTCGATTTCGACAGCAGGTGTTGTTGATACCAAAAAAGGTGAGATATATCATGCATCAGAACTTATACCAAATTATACTGGTATAAACTTTAAACAAACAATAATGGATAAATTTGCATTAGAGTGCCAAGTAGAAAATGATGTTAATTGTGCAGGGATTGCTGAATATGAATCAGGAGCCTGCATGAAAAGTAAAATAGCCTTAATCTTAACAATAGGGACTGGAATAGGCGGTTGTGCTATAATAAATGGTAAAGTACTGCATGGCGTATCAGGCTCTGCTTGTGAAGTAGGATACATGAAAGTAAAAGATGATACTTTTGAGAATTATGCTTCTGCAAAGGCACTTGTTGAAAAAGTTGCTAAAAGAAAAAATGAAAATCCTAAAGATTGGGATGGGAAGAAAGTATTTGAAGCTGCAAAGAATAATGATGAAATTTGTATAAAAGCAATAGATGAAATGTGTGACATGCTTGCTTTAGGAATTTCGAATATTTGCTATGTTCTAAATCCAGATACGGTTGTACTTGGTGGTGGAATCATGGCTCAAGAAGGCTATCTTAAAGAAAGAATAAACTCTAGTCTATCCAAGCATCTTGGAAAGCAACTATACAAACATCTTAGCTTAAAATTTGCAAAACATAAAAATAGTGCGGGAATGTTAGGAGCTTACTATAATTTCAAGAGGATAAATCAATAGCAAGGAGGATGCTATAGGATACTATATAAAATCAGTAGTTGAAATAATAGAATCAAACTATGATAACTTTACAGATGTTGAAAAAAATATAGCAGATTTTTTCATACATAACAACAAAAAGCAAAAATTTTCATCCAAAGATCTCGCTGATAAACTGTTTGTATCACAAGCGTCTCTATCAAGATTTTCTCAAAAATGTGGTTTTAGAGGATATAGAGAATTCATTTATCAATATTTAGAAGACTTTGTAGAAAAAGAACAAGATGTAACAGGAAATATAAGTCAAGTACTAAACACATACCAGGAACTATTAAACAAAACTTATAGTTTAGTTGATGAAAATCAAATAAAAAGAATAATCAATTATTTAAATACAGTAGAAAAAGTCTTTGTTTGTGGAAAAGGCTCATCAGGACTTGCTGCAAATGAAATGGAACTTAGATTTATGAGAATAGGTGTAAATATTGACTCTATTACAGACTCAGACCAGATGAAAATGAGATCAATCTTTCATAATGAAAACTCTCTAGCTATAGGTCTTAGTATAAGCGGAAATACTGAAGAAGTACTATATTACTTGTTTGAAGCCCACAAGAAAAATGCAAAAACAGTTCTTATAACATCTCAAAATAAAAAAGCATATAAGAATTATTGTGATGAGGTAATACTTGTTCCATCTCTAATTCACCTAAACCATGGTAACGTTATAAGTCCTCAGTTTCCAATATCAGTAATGGTAGATTTGATTTATTCATATTTTGTAAAAGAAGACAAAAACAAAAAAGAAAAATTACATGATGATACATTAAGAGCTTTAAATATAAAGATAGAAAAAGAAGAAAATGACCTATAAATAATACAACTAGCTTATCAATAATATTATTTGGTATTTTACAATGTTAAATTGGTAAAATAAGTATAAAGGAAAGATTGCAAAAGTTTTAATTATTCCTAGAAAATTATAAACTTATAGGAAAATTAGAAAGTTATATCCTAACTTTAGCTACCAACTAAAATCTTAATTATTAAAATTTCATAAATTCTTTAAAATAAATATTGATAAGAATTATCAAAAAAATATTGACTTTTTTTATAAATCAAATATCTTAATAAAAAGGAGAATTTATGATAATAGAAAAAATAAAAAATAAGATAGGCATAATCTACTTAGATAAAGCAGAAAAATTAAATGCATTAGATAAAAAAATGGTGAAAGATATAAAAAACACCATGGAAAAATGGGAGAATAATGATAATATAAAAGCCATATTATTTGACTCAAAAGTAGAAAAAGGATTTTCAGCTGGTGGAGATCTAAAAGAAATCTATGAAGATATTATAGATAAAGAGCTTTATGATAAGGATAGGTTCTTTGTAGAAGAGTTTGACCTTGACAAGTATGTTATAAACTACAAAAAACCAATTATAAGCCATTGGTTTGGAGTAACTATGGGTGGTGGAGTAGGACTTACAATAAACTCAGACTTTATAATAACCGATCAAACAGTAAATTGGGCTATGCCAGAAACAAGATTAGGATTTGTTCCAGATGTAGGAGTAGGAAAACACATTTCAAAACTACCTCAAGCATTAGGACAGTACGTAGGACTTACAGGAGCAAGGCTTTTTCCGGATGACTTAGTTAAATATAATATAGCCCATATATTAATAGATAAAAATTCTTATGAGAGTCTAATAGAAAAACTATTTGAAATTTCAGAAAAATATGAAGCTGAGAAACTTTTAGAAGAATTTAAAAAAGAAGCATCAAAATATGCAAAAGAGCTTAAGGAAACTGAAAATGACAAAAATAAAGAAAAAATAGAAAAATACTTTAAAAAAGAAAGTATTGAAGAGATAATAAAAGAACTTGAGGAAAATCAAGATAATGACTTTGCCAAAAAGACACTTGAAAATATAAAAAAGTGCTCACCATTTATGTTAAAGGTACAATTTGAAAAATATTTTCTAGGAAAAGAAATAAGTCAAGAAGAAACTTATGACCTAGATTTAAAAATAATAAACTATGCTATAAAAAAAGCTTATATCCAAGAAGGAATAAGAATTCAAATAATAGACAAAGAAGATAAACCAAACTGGCCAAGCAAAAGCCTCTTAGATATTGATGATAGTGAGGTAAAAGAGCTTTTGATAATTGAATGAAAATTGGGGGGGATATGCGATTGTATATCCTTTTTAATAGAAATTCGTTAGGATTGGATTTATTACAAATATTTAACAGCCAAGATTTTATTCATTACCCTGAAATTAAAATATTCTTTTAGATGTATTAATAGTTTCATAAATTTCAGAATCACTAAAGATTAATTTATAGTAAAAATATAAAAAGGAAAGGGTCTGTAAATAGTTTTGTGTATCAACCTAAATCCTGATCAATGGGTAAGGGTTGATACAATTTTTTATGTATCAATATCTGTCCATTCCTATAGGATGGAGCTTATTTTAATTTTATACGAACTGAATAAACTGTCAAATTTTCATGAAAATTTCCAG